>NZ_JALNUQ010000012.1:0-78377 GCF_026540875.1 Sphingomonas sp. GM_Shp_2 | reverse complement strand
GGGGACGCCCAAGGGGGTGATCCGGCACTGCGCCCCGCCGGGCGATGCGGTGGCGCGGATGGACGAGGGAGCGAGCCCCGTGCTGCTGGTGTTCCCGCGCTTCGGGTTTGCGGGGGCGGTGCGCTGGCTGGATGCGGCGGAGACGTTCGTGCGGCTGACCCAGGCGTCGACCAACTATGCGATGCTGGGGGAGGCGGGGTTCAGGGCGCTGACCCGGTTGGTGGAGGGGGTGCCGGCGGTGGCGATCGACTATCCGGACGGAGCGGCGGGGGTGACGCAGGTCGAGGCGCTGTTCGCAGGCCTATGAAGACGCTGATCCAGATACTTGGCGATCCCGCGCGGGTGGCGGACCTGGACACGGATGGCTGGACTGGATTGCTGACCGTGGCGCGGGCCGAGCAGTTGGCGGGCACTTTGGCGCAGCGGCTGGCGGGATTGCCGGTGCCGGCGCGGGTGGCGGCGGTGCTGGCGGATGCGCAGGGCTCGGCGGAGCAGGGCCGGCGGGCGGCACTGTGGGAGGCGGAGATGGTGCGCCGCGCGCTCGCACCGCTCGGCGTGCCGGTCGTGCTGCTCAAGGGCACCGCCTATGTCGCGGCCGGATTGGCGGCGGGGCGGGGGCGCAGCATCGGGGACTGCGACATATTGGTGCCGCGCAACGCCCTGACGCCGGTCGAGGCGGCGTTGCTGGCGGCGGGGTGGGAATGGGTGAAGCCCGACGCTTACGACGACGCCTATTACCGGCAATGGATGCATGAATTGCCGCCGCTGATCCACCGCGAGCGGGACCGGATGATCGACGTGCATCACACCATCCTGCCGCCGACCGCGCGGCCGACGCCCGATGCCGACGCGCTGATCGCGGATGCGGTGCCGCTGGAAAACGGGCTGGCGGTACTGGCGCCGATGGACATGATCGTCCACGCCGCGGCGCATCTGTTCGCCGATGGCGATCTGGCCGGCGGCCTGCGCAATTTGTGGGACATACACTGCCTGATCGGCGAGTTCGGGACCGGGGGCCTGGGCGAGCGGGCGGCGCATCATCAGCTGGGGGGAGCGGTGGCGCGGGCGGTACGGCTGGCGGAAGCGCTATATGGCAGCAAGGGGACGGCCGGGCTGGGCGCGGTCGATCGCCTGTATGTGCGCCGGTTGCTGGCCCGCGACGGATGGGGACGCGAGACGCGGCAGGGCGTGCGGTTCGGCTTCTATGTGCGCTCCCACGCCCTGCGGATGCCGCCCGCGATGCTGGCGCGGCATTTGTGGATCAAGTGGCGCCGCCGAGGCGCGGCAGCGTCGGGATGAGTTCGCCATAGCCGTCGATGATCGCGTCGGCGCCGAGTTCCCCGACCGGTTGCATCAGGAAGCCGAAGGCGCAGGCGACGACCGGCAGCCCGGCGGCGCGGGCGGCCTGCACGTCATAGATCGAGTCGCCGACAAACGCCGCCCGGCCGCCGCCGCAGCGGTCGACCAGCGCCTGGATGGGCACCGGCGAAGGCTTTCCGATGCCCATCGTGTCGCCGCCGATCAGGCAGGCGAAGCGGTCGGCAAGCCCCAGTTCGGCGAGGATACGGGCGGCCAGCGCCTCCAGCTTGTTGGTCATGATGCCGATGGTCACGCCCATCGCCGCCAGTTCGTCGAGCGCGTCCAGCGCGCCGGGGAAGGGGCGGGTGTGGACGGTGATGTTCGCCTCGTAATGGTCCAGCAGGCGGCGCTGGAGGATATCGAGAGTCGCTTCGTCGCAGCCGCCGGTCGCGGCCAGCCCCTGCGCCAGCATGTGACGCGCGCCGCCGCCGATCATCGGCTTGACCTGTTCGACGGTCAGCGTCGGCCGGTCGATCGAGGCGAGCGCGTGATTGACCGCGGCGGCAAGATCGCCGCTGGTGTCGAGCAGAGTGCCGTCCAGATCGAACCCGATCGTGTCGAATGGGAAACGCGCGGATGAATTTATGTCCATGTCGGGGGCGGGTGCCAGTCGCGCTATGGCGTTGGCAAGCCTTTCGTGGCAGGCGACCGCCCCATGACGCGACCGGTAGCCGCCATCATCCTCGCCGCGGGCAAGGGCACCCGCATGAAATCCGACCTGCACAAGGTTCTCCACCCGATCGCGGGGCAGTCGATGCTGCTGCATCTGCTGGACGCGGCGGGCACGCTGTCGCCCGAACGGACGGTGGTGGTCACCGGCGCCGGGCGCGAGCAGGTGGAGGCGGCGGTAGCGCCGCTGGGCGTATCCACCGCGCTGCAGGCCGAGCAGCTGGGCACCGGTCATGCGGTCGCCCAGGCCGAGGATGCGCTCGCCGGGTTCGATGGCGACGTGCTGATCCTGTATGGAGACGTGCCGCTGGTGCGGGCCGAGACGATGCGCGCGATGCTGGAGCGGTTGAACGCCGCCGACGCGCCGGCGGTGGTGGTGCTGGGCTTCCGCCCGGCCAATCCCGGCGCCTATGGCCGGCTGATCGTCGCCGAGGGCGGCGACCGGCTGGAAAAGATCGTCGAGTATAAGGACGCCAGCGACGCCGAGCGGGCGGTGACCCTGTGCAATACCGGCCTGATGGCGGCGCGATCGGCCGACCTGTTCGCGCTGCTCGGCCGGCTGGGCAACGACAATGCCGCGGGCGAATATTACCTGACCGACGTGGTCGAGATGTCGGGATCGGCAGCGGTGATCGAGGCGGACGCGGGCGAGGTTACCGGTGTGAACAGCCGTGGCGAGCTGGCCGCGGTGGAAGCGCTGTGGCAGCAGGCGCGCCGGGCCCGCGCGATGGCGGAGGGTGCGACGCTGATCGCGCCGGAAACCGTGTGGTTCGCGCATGATACGGTGATCGGCCGTGACGTGACGATCGAGCCCAATGTCGTGTTCGGCCCCGGCGTGACCGTGGCGGACGGCGTGACCATTCACGGTTTCTGCCATCTGGAAGGTGCGACAATCGGCCCCAAGGCGGAGGTCGGCCCCTATGCGCGGCTGCGCCCCGGTGCGGTGCTGGAGGACGGCGCCAAGATCGGCAATTTCGTCGAGATGAAGAAGGCCGTGCTGGGTCGCGGCGCCAAGGCCAACCACCTGACCTATCTGGGCGATGCCGAGGTGGGCGCGGGCGCCAATATCGGCGCAGGGACCATCACCTGCAATTACGACGGCTATCTGAAATATCGCACGGTGATCGGCGAGGGGGCGTTCGTCGGCTCCAACTCCGCACTGGTCGCGCCGGTCACGATCGGCGCGGGCGCGATCGTCGCGGCGGGATCGGTGCTGACTGCGGACGTCGAGGCCGATGCGCTGGCGCTGGTCCGGCCGACCCGCGTGACCAAGCCGGGCTGGGCGGCCCGTTTTCGAGAGATCATGCGCGCCAAGAAGAGCGCGGCCAAGACCGGGGAGTAAAAGGCCATGTGCGGAATTGTGGGGATCCTGGGCACCGAGGGCGTGGCCGACCGGCTGCTCGACGGGTTGAAGCGGCTGGAATATCGCGGCTACGACTCGGCGGGCATTGCGACCATCGATGGCGATGCGATCGCCAGGCGGCGGGCGTCCGGCAAGCTGGTCAATCTGGCGCGCGAACTGGCCGAACATCCGCTGCCCGGCACGACGGGGATCGCGCATACCCGCTGGGCGACGCATGGCGGCCCGACCACCAACAACGCGCACCCGCACGCCACCGAGCATGTCGCGGTGGTGCACAACGGCATCATCGAGAATTTCAAGGCGCTGCGCGAGGAACTGACGGCGCGCGGCCGTACCTTCACCAGCGAAACCGATACCGAGGTGGTCGCCCATCTGGTCAGCGAGAAGGTGGAGCAGGGGCTGGAGCCGGTCGCCGCGGTGCGCGAGGTGCTGCCCCGCCTGCACGGTGCGTTCGCGCTCGCCATCCTGTTCAGGGATGCGCCCGACATGCTGATCGGCGCGCGGCTCGGCTCGCCGCTGGTCGTCGGGTACGGCGAGGGCGAAACCTATCTGGGTTCCGACGCGCTGGCGCTGGCGCCGCTGACCCAGCGTATCGCCTATCTGGACGAGGGCGACTGGGTGGTGTGCACCGCGGGCGGTGCGCAGGTCTATGACCGCGAGAACAATCCGGTCGAGCGGCCGGTGACGATCTCCGGCGTGACCGGCGCGTTGATCGACAAGGGCAATCACCGCCACTTCATGCAGAAGGAAATCTACGAGCAGCCGATCGTCGTCGCACAGACGCTGCGTTCGTACCTGCAGCGGATGGAGGAGCGGATCACGCTGCCCATCCCGGATTTCGACCTGTCGCAGATCAAGCGCGTGACGATCGTCGCGTGCGGCACCAGCTTCTATGCCGGCATGGTCGCCAAATACTGGTTCGAGCAGTTCGCGCGCGTCCCCGTCGACCTGGATGTCGCGTCCGAGTTTCGGTACCGCGCGCCGGTGATGGAGTCGGGCGGGCTGATGATCGTCATCAGCCAGTCGGGCGAGACGGCCGATACGCTGGCGGCGCTGCGCCACGCCAAGAGCGAGGGGCAGACGATCGCCGCAGTGGTGAACGTGCCGACCAGCTCGATGGCGCGCGAGGCGGACCTGTTGCTGCCCACCCATGCCGGGCCGGAGATCGGCGTCGCATCGACCAAGGCGTTCACCTGCCAGTTGGCGGTGCTGGCCGCGCTGGCCGCCAATCTCGCCAAGGCGAAGGGGCGGCTGACGGCCGAGGAAGAGAAGCATATCGTCCGCCATCTGGCCGAGGCGCCCGCCGCGATCAACGGCGCGCTGGCCTATGACGAGGCGATCGAGGGCATGGCGGGCGTGGTCGCCGCGGCCCGCGACGTGCTGTATCTGGGGCGTGGCACTGATTATCCGCTGGCGCTGGAAGGTGCGCTGAAGCTGAAGGAAATCAGCTACATCCATGCCGAGGGCTATGCCGCGGGCGAGATGAAGCATGGGCCGATCGCGCTGATCGACGAAAATGTGCCGGTGATCGTCATCGCACCGTCCGGCCCGTTGTTCGAGAAGACGGTGAGCAACATGCAGGAGGTGCAGGCGCGCGGCGGCCGTGTCGTCCTGATCTCCGACTATGACGGGATCGAGGCGGCGGGCGACGGCTGCGTCGCCACCATCACCATGCCCAAGGTCCATCCGCTGATCGCGCCGATCGTCTATGCGGTGCCGGTGCAGCTGCTGGCCTATCATGTCGCGGTCGCCAAGGGCACCGATGTCGACCAGCCGCGCAACCTGGCCAAGTCGGTGACTGTGGAATGATTCCGATCGGATAAGAGGCTGTTTGGAAATTGGCGAAAGAGCCAATTTCGGGCTGGCACCGCGAAATGCGCCCACAGCCCATTTCCAAACGGACTCTAAGTCCCCGTCCGGACGATCGTTTACGGCGCCTTAAGCATCCTTGCCTACCTCATCGGGAAAGCGCCCCGCGGGCGATAGATGAGGAACGGACGGGCATGCGCATTCTGATCGTGGACGACGAGCCGGCGATGCATGCCAGCTATGCCCGCAGCTTCGCGCCGGTGCGCGCGAAGAATGCGGGCGCGCTGGATGCGATGGCCGCCGCGTTGTTCGGCGATGACGCGGCCGACGACGTGGAAAGCGACGCGCCCACCTTCACGCTGACCCGGTGCGATCAGGGGCTGGATGCGGTGGCCGAGGTGGAGCGTGCGCTGGCCGAGGGGGCGCCGTTTCCGGTCGCCTTTATCGACATCCGCATGCCGCCGGGGATCGACGGGCGCGAAACCGCACGCCGCATCCGCGCGCTGGACCCGGACATCAACCTGGTGATCGTCACCGGCTATTCCGATTTCTCGCCGCTGGAGATCGCCAAAGTCGCCGGGCCGACGGACAAGATCTTCTACATCGCCAAGCCGTTCGAAGTGTCCGAAATCGTGCAGACGGCTACCGCGCTGACCCATCGCTGGCAGGCGGACCGGGAACTGCGCGCCGCGCGCGAGACGCTGGCCGCGCAGGTGAAGCAGCTTGAGGAACAGGGGCTGGAGCTGGCGGCGAACGAGAGCCGCGCGCTGCATCTGGCGACGCATGATTCGCTGACCGAGGCGCCCAACCGGCTCGCCTTCCTGCGCGCGCTGGGCGAGCGGGCGCGCAAGCCCGGACTGTTCGGCACCGCGATGCTGGACCTGGACCGGTTCAAGCTGGTCAACGACACGCTGGGGCATCTGGCGGGCGATGCGCTGATCCGCGAGATGTGCGCCAAGTTGCAGCAGTCGTCGCCCGAGGGCGCGGTGGTGGCGCGGCTGGGCGGCGACGAGTTCGGCGTGCTGTTCGACACGGCCGGGCAGGAGGCCGCGGTGATGGCGTGCGAGCGGATGATCGCGGCGTGCTCGGTCACGTTCAGCGTGCTGGGCAATTCGGTGCGCGGCGGCGCCTCGTGCGGGCTGGTCGCGGTGGACGGACGCGACGACCGCGACCCGCTGGACATCGTTCGCCGCGCCGATCTGGCGCTGAACGATGCCAAGAGATCGGGGCGCGGTGTCGTGCGCCTGTTCGACGACAGCATGGACGACAGCATCCGTTTCCGCCGCGACGTCGAGGATCGGCTGTCGCAGGCGGTACAGCGCGAGGAGTTGAGCCTGGCCTATCAGCCGATCGTGTCGCGCGACGGGCTGGAGATCGACGGGTTCGAGGCGCTGGTCCGCTGGAACACCAACGAGTTCGGGCTGATCAGCCCCGACACCTTTATCCCGATCGCCGAGGAATCGAACCTGATCCACGAACTGGGCGACTGGATCCTGGGCGCGGCGCTCAAGGAGTTGCAGCATTGGCCCGGGCAATACGTGTCGGTGAATTTCAGCCCGCGCCAGTTCCGGCGGCACAATTTCGTCGGCCATGTCATGGAAAGCGTGCAGCGTGCGGGCGTGTCGCCGGGCCGGGTGCAGATCGAGATCACCGAGACCGCGATCTTTGACGATGCCGAGCGCGCCGCGGAGACGCTCTACAAGCTGCGCCAGATGGGCTTTCGCATCGCGCTGGACGATTTCGGCACCGGCTATTCCAGCCTCTACAATATCCGCAAGTTCGCGCTGGACTGCCTGAAGATCGATCGCAGCTTCATCGACGGGATGGGGCGTGAGCGCGAATCGGCGGCGATCGTCCATTCGATCATCCATCTGGGCCGCGCACTGGGGCTGGGCGTGGTGGCCGAGGGCGTGGAAACCGAGGCGCAGGTACAGGCGCTGCGCGTGGCGGGGGCGAGCCACATGCAGGGCTATTATTTCTCGCAGGCGGTGCCGCCGGAGCGGGCACGCGCGCTGGCCGAGCAACGGTCGATGGCGACGCCGCCGCTGATGGCGTCCGGGGCGACGCGCTGATGCAGCGGCCGCTCGCGCGGCCCATGACGCGGGGCGGGGGCTCGCTGGGGGGCAAGCTGGTCCGGTTGTTGACGCTGGTGGGGGTGGGCGGCGCGATCGCGATCACGCTGCTGCTGATCGGCGTCATCACCCCCAGCTTCAACCAGTTGGAGAACCGGGCGGTCCACGGCCATGTCGAGCGGATGCAGGCGGCGCTGGCCGAATATGCGTCCAAGGTCGAAAGCGCGGTGCGCGATTACGGCGACTGGACCGCCAGCTACGACTATATGGCAAGGCCGAGCGCGGCGTTCGAGCGCGACAGTTTCTCCACGCTCGCCATGGCCAATCTGGGGGTGGAGGGCATGGCCTATGTCGCGCCGGACGGCCGGGTCGTGGTGGCGCGCTGGCGCGACCTGGCGAGCGGGGCCGAGCGGCCGGACATGCGCGGGCAACTGATCGCGATGATCGGGCGCGTGCCGTTCGCGCGGGTGCTGGCAGGGCGCAGTTCGGGCCGCTTCTATGCGCGGCTGGGCGATGTGGTGGCCGCGGTCGGCGTGGCGCAGATCCGGCGGTCGGACGGGACGGGAGCCCCGCGCGGCCATGTCCTGATGGCGCGGGTGATCAGCTCGCAGCGCCTGTCCGAACTGCTTCAACTGGACGCACGGATCGATCCGGCCGCGCGGGGCGACAGCGCGGTGGTCGGACGACGCGCGCGCGCGGTCGACATTGCCGTGCCGATCCGGGGGGCGGACGGGCATGCGGTGGCCACCGCGCGGTTCAGCGTGCCGCGCGCGGTGTCCAATCTGGGGCGGCGGATGGTGCTGCTGGCGGTGGCGGGCTCGACCATGTTGCTGCTGATCGTGCTGATGGTGCTGCGCCGGGCGATCGCGCGGCTGGTGCTGGCGCCGCTGCGACGGGTGGAGGCGCATATGCAGCGCGTGCGCGTGTCGGGATCGCTGACGCTGCTGGACGAGGAGCGCGCGCGGAGCGACGAGATCGCCTCGCTCGGCCGCAGTTTCAACGCGATGCTGCGCCAGTTGAAGGACCTGCGCGAGCAGATCGAGATCCAGAGCTTCGCGCTCGGCCGCTCGGAAAGCGCGGTGGCGGTCATGCACAATGTGCGCAATGCACTGAACCCGATCAGCACGATATTGAGCCAGGGGATCGCGCAGGCGCCGCCGGTGGAGCGGGGGATGCTGGACCGGGCAGTGGCGGAACTGGCGCGGGGGGACGTGTCGCCGGAGCGTCGCGAGAAGCTGGCGGCGTTCGTGGCGGCGGGGCTGGAGGCGCAGGTGCAGGCGCGCGAGGCGATGCGCAGCGAGCTGGTGGTGGGGCGCGAGGCGATGGCGCATGTGCTGGACATCATCGGCCAGCAACAGGCGCAGGCCCATGAGCGGCCGCCGCTGGATGCTTGCGACGTGACCGAGATCATCGCGCGCAACGCCACCATCGCGCGCTATTCGGAAGGCGTGTCGATCGCCTTCACCTTTCCGGCGACGCCCGCCCCGGTGCTGGCCAGCCGGGTGATCCTGAGCCAGGTGATCGGCAACCTGTTCGGCAATGCCGCGGAGGCGATCGCGGCGACCGGGCGCGATTACGGGTCGATCATCGTCGCAATCGAGCAGACCGGCGAGCGCACCACGATCCGCATCAACGACGATGGCGAGGGGTTCGACGCGGAAACGGCCGCGACGCTGTTCCAGCGCGGTTTTTCGACGCGGGCGCATAAGTCGGGCGGGCTGGGCCTGCACTGGTGCGCCAATTCGATGGTCGCGATGGGCGGGGCGCTCCACCTGCACAGCCGCGGGCGCGGGCTGGGTGCGGAGGCGGTGCTGACGCTGGCGAGCGTACCGGCCGACGCGCTGGCGACCGCCGCCTGAGCTATGCGGCGCGAACTTCGCGCGGGATCAGGTGGGGGGCGACGAGGCCGCGTTCCAGATACCAGGCGCGGCGGTCGGCGGGCAGCGTGCCGAAATGCGCGACGACGCCGCGGCAGGCGGGGGCACCGCAGGCGCAGGGCATGCGCCAGTCGGGATCGGCCAGCGTCGTGGAATAATCCCAGGCGATCTCCTCGCCGGGGGCGATGGCGCGGATGGCGATCAGGAACACGCCGTGCGCCGAGAAGCGCAGGCCGGCATTGGGCGCGCAGCTGTGATTGATGAGGTCGTCGATCCGGCCGGAGGGCCCCAGATAGGTGTCGGCGGCGATCTGCACGAAGCGGTCGGCAGGACCGGCGAGCGCCGCCGGCACGCGCGCGGCCGGCACGCTGGGGCCCGAGAAGCGGATGATCCTGCTGCCCTGCGCAAAGCCTCTCGTGGCATAGACCGCCTTGCCGAGATGGTTTTCGCGAATGGCGAAGGGATTGCCGCGCGGGATATGGGCATCGCGGATCTGGAGCGGACCGACCGCGCGGCCGAGCGAGCGCAGCGGATTGATCGAGGGCAAGCCGATCATCAACCAGATGCTGGCATGGCAGAGCAGTTCGACGAAGACATAGACATATTCGCCCGCGCCCCCGCCGGGATTGCGCATCGCGACGATCAGCGTCGCCAGATCGCCCAACGTCCACAATCCCCAGGCGGGGGAGCGTTCGCGCTCGGCATCCTCCCACACGCTGCGCCAGGTCGGCCAGAAGCTGACCGGCACCGCCGCGACCACCAGCAGGTGCGCCCAGAAGGCTTCGCGAAAGGCGACCCACAGCAGCAACGCGGCGAGGGCCGCGCCCATGCACAGGCTTTCCCCCGCATCGGGCGCGCGCCAGCGCGAGCGGCGCCACATGACCAGGGTGACGAGGATGCAGGCCATCGCCGAGAGGGCAAAGATCGTCGCCTGCGGTGCGCCGGGATTGACCGCGGCATAGGTTGCCGCCTCGATCCCCGTCGCCGACGACCAGATCAGCCAGGATGCCCGGTTGGGTTCGACCAGGTGGCGGCGCAGCCCCGCCAGGTAGAGCGCATAGCCGGCAAGGCCGAGCGCCACCGCGCCGATGAACCACATCCCCATGCCCCGCCCCAATCGTGGTAAACGAATGGTAAGCGCAAAGCCGGCCGCTCGTCCAGCCGGGCTACGCCTATAGAGGTAGCCGGGGCTGGATTTCGGTATCGACCGCGTCGGCGGCGGTGAGCCCGGACAGGGTGAGGCCGAGCAGCCTTACGCCGCCGACGACCGGCAGTTGCGCATCGAGCAGCAGCCGTCCAGCGGCGAGGATCGTGGGCCGGTCGCCGACCGGATGGGGGAAGGAGCGGGCGCGGGTGATGGTGCGGAAATCGGCATGGCGCAGCTTCAGCGTCACGGTGCGCCCGGCGATCCCGGCGCGCTCGATCCGAACCCAGGCGGCATCGGCCACCCGCTCCAGCGCGTCGTGCAGGTCGGCGCGGGCGGACAGATCGGTCTCGAACGTGCGCTCCGCCCCGACCGACTTGGGCGTCCGTTCGACTCGCACCGGGCGTTCGTCCACGCCGCGCGCGGCGCGATAGAGATAGTCGGCATAGCTGCCGAAATGCGCCTGCAGGAAGGGCAGCGGCCGGTCGCGCAGGTCGGCACCGGTCAGGATGCCCAGCGCCTCCATCTTGCGCGCGGTGACCGGGCCGACGCCGTGGAAGCGCGAGACCGGCAGGCTGGCGACGAAGGCGGGACCCCTGGCCGGGGGAATGACGCACATGCCGTCGGGCTTGTTCTGGTCCGAGGCCAGCTTGGCGATGAACTTGTTGTAGCTGACCCCGGCGGAAGCGGTGAGATGCGTTTCGGCGTGGATGGCGGCGCGGATCGCCTGGGCGATGGCCTGTGCCGAGCCGAGGCCCATCCGGTCCTCGGTCACGTCCAGATAGGCCTCGTCCAGCGACAGCGGTTCGATGAGCGGCGTATACCGCGCGAAGATCTCGCGGATCTGGTGCGAAACGGCCCGGTACACCTCGAACCGCGGCCTGACGAAAACGAGGTCGGGACAACGCCGCACCGCGGTGGACGAGGGCATGGCCGAGCGCACGCCGAAGCGCCGTGCCTCGTACGACGCCGCCGCCACCACCCCGCGCGCCCGCGATCCGCCGACCGCAACGGGGCGGCCGCGCAGGGCGGGATCGTCACGCTGTTCGACCGAGGCATAGAAGGCGTCCATGTCGACATGGATGATCTTGCGGTTGGCCGCGGGGGTATCCTGCGCGCTGCTCAATGACTTGGCTCTTCCAGGCGACCGACTTTGCGCCACCGGATTTACGCGGCCGCGACGGTGAAAGCCAGTTTTTCGTGAGAACGGTTGGGGAACATGCATCCGCGTCCGGAAAATATCCGGATCGTCAGGCGAGCGGCATCTGGTCAGGAGCGGAGACGTGCAAACGGCGTGACGCTTCGTCCTGCTTGCGGGCGGAGAACAATTGCCGGTGTGTCGTGACCTGTCTTGGGAGCAAGGGCGAAATGACGATGGATACCAATGCGGCTGGCGATGGTGCGGGGGCTTTGCTTGCCGAACTGCGGGCGCGCTGTCCCGCGGCAATGTCGGTTCGGGCAACCGACATACCGGACCTGCGCATCCATCTGGGGCGTCGGGTTCTCGTTGCGCTGTCATCACGGGCGGATGGTCATCTGCGGTGCGGGACCTATGCGACGGTGGCGGCGTGTCGTGCCCTGGGCTTCGCGGCGGAGCCGGAAAGCGGCCAGATGACCGCGCGTTTCGATTTCTGGCCCGATCGGGACGATATCGGCAATCTGTTCGCCGTTGCTGGCGCAGCCGTGGCTGCGATCACCGACTAGCCGGCCCGACCCGGTCCCTGCGCCATCATCCCGTCATGCCATGCAGTTAGGCGAGGCTTGGCGAGCGCCCCCCGTTTGTGCATGGGGGGTGGGCGCAGCAAGGGAGACGTCATGCGGGTCGGCAAGGAAGTATGGCGCGTCGAGCGGGCCGATCGCATGGCCGTCATCATCGATGCCGATGATTATTTCCGGCTGGCCAGGCGCGCGATGCTCAAGGCCAGGAAGCGCATCCTGTTGATCGGGTGGGATTTCGATGCACGCATCGTGCTGGACCACCGCGAGGGGCAGCCGCGGCGGCTGGGCGACTTCATCTATTCGCTGGTCCAGCGCGAGCCGGAGCTGGAGATCTTCCTGCTGCGCTGGGACGTGGGTGCGCTGAAGTCCCTGTTCCGCGGATCGACCGCCTTTACCATCGTGAAATGGATGCAGCATCCGCGTATCCATACCAAGCTGGACGGTCATCATCCCACCGCGGCGTCGCATCACCAGAAGATCGTCATCATCGACGACCAGCTGGCCTTTTGCGGTGGCATCGACATGACGGGCGACCGTTGGGACACGCGCGAACACCGCGATCACGAGCCGTATCGCAAGCGGCCTTTCGGCATTCCCTACAAGCCGTGGCACGATGCGATCAGCGCGATGCAGGGGCCGGTGGTCGGCGCGCTCGCCACGCTGTTCCGCGACCGCTGGCATGCGGCGGGGGGTAAGGCGATGGCGGCGGAGGTGCCGGGCGTCGATTGCTGGCCGGAGGGGCTGGAAAGCGACTTTTCCGATATCGAGGTCGGGATCGCGCGCACCATGCCCGAGATGCCGGGCGAGCCGGCGGTGCTGGAAAGCGAAGCGCTGTTCATGACGCAGATCGCGAATGCGCGGCGGCATCTCTATGTCGAAAGCCAGTATTTCGCGTCGCGTCGCATTGCGGAAGCGATCGTCAAGCGGCTGGAGGAGCCCGATGGGCCCGAGATCGTCATCATCAACCCGCTGACCGCGCAAGGCTGGCTGGAGCCGATCGCGATGGATACCGCGCGCGGGCGGCTGATGGAGGCGCTGCGCCGGCGCGATCCGCACCGGCGGCTGCGCATGTATCATCCGTTCACCGCGGGCGGCACGCCGATCTATTGCCATGCCAAGATCCTCATTTCCGACGACCGGGTGCTGCGGCTGGGGTCGTCGAACATGAACAACCGGTCGATGCGGCTGGACACCGAATGCGACGTGGCGATCGTGGCGCAGACCGATGCGCATGCCGCGTGCATCCTGCGCATCCGCGACGGCCTGATCGCCGAGCATCTGGGTTGCCCGGTCGAGACGGTGACCGAGACGATCGCGGAGACGGGATCGTTGATCGACACGATCGAGCGGCTGCGCGGGCAAGGCAAGACGCTGCGCCCGTTCGAGCTGCCCGACCTGAACGCGGTCGAGGAATGGCTGGCCGACAATGAGGTGCTGGACCCCGAAGGGCCGGACGAGATGTTCGAGCCGTTCGCCAAACGCGGGCTGTTCCGCCGCTGGCGGCGGCGCCACCATCGGCGCTGATCGGTGGGCGAGGTCGTCAACCTGCGGCAGGCGCGCAAGCGGCGGGCACGCGATGATGCGGCGGTGACGGCGGCGGAAAACCGCGCGCGCTTCGGCAGGACGAGGAGCGAGGTCGCCGCCGAACGGGCGGAGGAGGCGCGGCGACGGGCGGTGCTGGACGGCGCGCGGCTGGACGAGCCTTCGAACTGAGGATCAGGCGGCGCGGCTGGCGTTTCCGAGCGGGACGAGCGCGTCGAGGAACTCCTGCGCGCTGCGGCGCCAGGAGAAGGACCGGCCATAGGACGCGCACGCCTGTCGATCGCAGGAGAGCGCGCGCGGAATCGCGGCGGAGAGGTCTTCGTCGAGCGCGCCGTGACGCGGGCCGATCAGGTCGAGCGGGCCGGTGACGGGCAGGGCGGCGACGGGGATGCCGCAGGCCAGCGCCTCTATCATGACAAGGCCGAAGGTGTCGGTGCGGCTGGGAAATACGAACACGTCCGCACTGCGATAGGCGGCGGCGAGGGCGGCGCCGAAGCGGCTGCCGAGGAAAAGGGCGTGAGGGAAACGCTGTTCGAGGGCGGCGCGGGCGGGACCGTCGCCGACCACGACCTTGCTGCCGGTGGTGGGGGTGGCGAGAAAGGCGTGCAGGTTCTTCTCGATCGCGACGCGGCCGACATAGAGGTGGATGGGGCGGGGGAGCACGGCGATCGCCGGGTCGACCGGTCCGTCGGGGGTGAAGAGGTCGAGGTCGACGCCGCGGCCCCAGCGGCGCACGCGGGGCAGGCCGTGGGCGTTGAGGCTGGCCTCGACGCCGGGGGTGGAGGCCAGCACCGCGGCGGCGGGGGCGTGGAACCAGCGGACATAGCGCCAGATCCAGGCGGCGGGGATGCGGGTGCGCGCCGACACGTAATCGGGGAATTGCGTGTGATAGGCGGTGGTGAAGGGCAGGCGGCGGGCGATGCACCAGCGGCGGGCGGCAAGGCCCAGCGGGCCTTCGGTGGCGATGTGGATCGCGTGCGGGGCGGTGGCGGCGAGGCGGCGGCCGAGTGCGCCGGGGCGAAGGATCGCGAGGCGTATTTCGGGATAGGTGGGGCAGGGGACGGAGGCGTGTGCGTCGGGCGCGAGGATGGCGACGTGATGGCCCATCGCCTGCAACTCGGCCCGGACCGCGCCCAGCGTACGCACGACGCCGTTGACCTGCGGCGCCCAGGCGTCGGTGACGATCGCGATCCGCATGGAATCAGGCCGCTTTCGCAGCGCTGATCGCCTCGGGAGGCGCGGCGCGGCGGGCGATCTCGTCACCCCAGTGAAGCAGCTCCATGCGGCCGTCATGATGCTCGACCAGCGCGGTGCAGCCCTCCACCCAGTCGCCGTCATTATAATAGGCGATGCCGCCGATCTCGCGCATTTCCGCGGTGTGGATATGGCCGCAGACCACGCCGTCCACCCCGCGCGAGCCGGCGGCATGGGCGACCACCTCCTCGAAATGCGAGATAAAGGCGACGGCGTTCTTCACCTTGGCCTTGGCGTGCTTGGACAGCGACCAATAGGGCATGTTCAGCCGCCGCCGGATGCCGTTCACCCAGCGATTGGCGATCATCAGCAGCGTATAGGCATGGTCGCCGACATGGGCGAGCCAGCGATGCGCCAGCGTGATCGCGTCGAACTCGTCGCCGTGCAGCACCAGCAGGCGGCGGCCATCGGCGGTGATGTGGATCGTCTTGCGACAGATGGCGATGCCGCCGATGTCCATGCCGGAAAACTGGCGAAACATCTCGTCATGATTGCCGGGGATGTAGACGACGCGGGTGCCGCGCCGGGCGCGCTTGAGCAGGCGGCGGACGACGTCGTTATGCGCGGGCGGCCAGTAGAAGCGGCGCTTCAACCGCCAGCCGTCGATGATGTCGCCGACGAGATACAGCGTGTCGCTGTCGACATGGTCGAGAAAGTCGATCAGCATGTCCGCATTGCAGCCGCGCGTGCCCAGATGCACGTCGGATATCCAGATCGTGCGGTAATGCCGGCGACTGCCCGCGCGGGCAGCCGTCAGGCGCGGCGTGATGTCGAGAATGTCGGCGGCAGCGTCGATCGGCATCATGGGCTCCCTGCGCTTTTCGCAACGAGCCTCTACGCGCGCACTGTTACGGCGGCGTCGCACTTCGGTGACGCCATCATGTCAGCGGGTGGGCAGCGTTTCACCGTCTCTCAATCTGCGTTGGTAAGTTTAGCGGAAACCTTTGGTTCGCATCGTCGTTGTTTCAGAACGGTTCGCCGATAGACCAGGGAGTGAAGACATGGCCACGCATTCCGTGCCGATCCGGATTTCCGATTTGCCGCGTGAAGAGCGGCTGACCGCCTTGTATCGCCGCGCCGCCGAAGAGCGGGTTCGTTACGAAGCGAGCCGCAACGCGACCCCGTCGCTGATGGAGCGCCTGCGCGCGCTGTTCTGAGTTCGGCGGGTCTGAGTTCGGCGGGCAGGCAGGTCGATGGAACGGCCTGCGGCCGCGTGCCATGCCCGACGCGGTCTTTCGCGTGTCGATGAACTGGGAATTTGCAGGGCCTAAATGGTCGGGGAGAGAGGATTCGAACCTCCGGCCCCTGCCTCCCGAAGGCAGTGCTCTACCAGGCTGAGCTACTCCCCGACGGAGTACGAACCGGTTTGCGAAGCCTTTCGGGAAGGCCGGTCCGTGCTGGAGGCGCGCCTATACCCAGCCGCTCTGGGTGGCGCAAGCAGGTTTTTGGAGGGGCGTGCGAAAACTCGGGCGCACACAAACTCGCGGCGCACGAGGCCATCCTTTTGGCATTTGGGCGAGAGCGGTGCTAACGGCGGGCGAAACCTCTACCCAGGAAGACCCCGACCCCCGTGTCCACTCCGCTCGACAAGATCCGCAACTTCTCGATCATCGCGCATATCGACCATGGTAAGTCGACGCTGGCCGATCGCCT
Source organism: Sphingomonas sp. GM_Shp_2 (assembly GCF_026540875.1). Classification (NCBI taxonomy): domain Bacteria; kingdom Pseudomonadati; phylum Pseudomonadota; class Alphaproteobacteria; order Sphingomonadales; family Sphingomonadaceae; genus Sphingomonas; species Sphingomonas sp. GM_Shp_2. The sequence continues at coordinate 61,916 of NZ_JALNUQ010000012.1, read as the reverse complement.
GATCCAGCAAACGGGCGGCCTGACCGACCGCGAGATGTCGGAACAGGTGCTCGACAATATGGAGATCGAGAAGGAGCGCGGCATCACCATCAAGGCGCAGACGGTGCGCCTGGCCTATACCGCGTCGGACGGCGAGACCTACACGCTGAACCTGATGGACACGCCGGGCCATGTCGACTTCGCCTATGAGGTGAGCCGCAGCCTGGCCGCGTGCGAGGGCGCGTTGCTGGTGGTGGACGCCGCACAGGGCGTCGAGGCGCAGACGCTGGCCAATGTGTACCAGTCGATCGAGCATAATCACGAGATCGTGCCGGTCATCAACAAGATCGACCTGCCTGCCGCCGAGCCAGAAAAGGTGAAGCAGGAGATCGAGGACGTGATCGGTCTCGACGCGTCGGAGGCGGTGCTGGCCTCGGCCAAGTCGGGGATCGGCATTGCCGAGATCCTGGAAGCGATCGTGAAGAAGGTCCCTGCGCCCAAGGGCGACGTGGATGCGCCGCTGAAGGCGATGCTGGTCGATTCGTGGTACGACCCGTATCTGGGCGTCGTCATTCTGGTGCGCGTGATCGACGGCACGTTGAAGAAGGGCCAGCAGATCAAGTTCATGCAGGCCGGGACGACGCACCTCGTCGACCGGGTCGGCTGCTTCCGCCCCAAGATCGAGCAACTGACCGATCTGGGGCCGGGCGAGATCGGCTTCATCACCGCGCAGATCAAGGACGTGGCGCAGGCGCGGGTCGGCGACACGCTGACCGATGCCAAGCGGCCGGCGGCAGCGGCGCTGGAGGGCTTCAAGGAAGTTCAGCCGGTGGTGTTCTGCGGCCTGTTCCCGGTCGATGCCAACGACTTCGAGAAGCTGCGCGAGAGCATCTCCAAGCTGCGGCTGAACGATGCGTCGTTCAGCTTCGAGATGGAGACGTCCGCGGCGCTCGGCTTCGGGTTCCGCTGCGGGTTCTTGGGGTTGCTGCATCTGGAGATCATCCAGGAGCGGCTGACGCGCGAATATGACCTGGACCTGATCACCACCGCGCCCAGCGTGGTGTACGAGATCGAACTGACGCATGGCGGCGGCACGATCGAGCTGCACAATCCGGCCGACATGCCCGATCCCAACAAGATCGCGACGATCAGCGAGCCGTGGATCGAGGCGACGATCTACGTCCCCGACGAATATCTCGGCTCGATCCTGAAGCTGTGCCAGGACCGGCGCGGCATCCAGAAGAACCTGACCTATGTCGGCGGCCGTGCGCAGGCGACGTACGAACTGCCGCTGAACGAGGTGGTGTTCGACTTCTACGATCGGTTGAAGTCGCTGTCCAAGGGCTATGCCAGCTTCGACTATCACCAGATCGGCGTGCGCGAGGGCGACCTCGTCAAGATGAGCATCCTGGTCAACGAGGAGCCGGTGGACGCGCTGTCCATGATCGTCCACCGCGGCACCGCCGAGACGCGCGGACGCGGCATGTGCGAGCGGTTGAAGGAACTGATCCCACGCCATCTGTTCAAGATCCCGATCCAGGCGGCGATCGGCGGCAAGGTGGTCGCGCGCGAGACGATCAGCGCGATGCGCAAGGACGTGACTGCGAAATGCTATGGCGGTGACGCGACCCGTAAGCGCAAGCTGCTGGAGAAGCAGAAGAAGGGTAAGCTGAAGATGCGTGAATACGGATCGGTCAGCATCCCGCAGGAAGCGTTCATCGCCGCGCTGCGCATGGGGGACGATAACTGAGCCGGGCCGTCCCGCTCCTTTTCGGGGCGGGCATTGTCTGGCTTGCCTGATATCCGCCCCATCCGTTCGGCTCGAGTAGGGATCGAGCTTGTCGAGAGCCCGTATCGAGAGGAGCCCGCCCGTGGCGAGGATCTCTCGATACGCCGTCTCGACAGGCTCGACGGCTACTCGAGACGAACGGGTGGGGGGATCGGTGATCGAAACGAAATGCCGATCGGACCTGAAGCTGTGCAACCTTGGGGCCGGACCCGCGTCTGGTAATCTATCCGGCGGTATATAACGGCAAAGGGGCGTGCGATGCGGTGGTTGTGGGCAATGGCGTGCGCGGTGCTGGGGCTGGCATCGGCTGCGACGGCGCAGCCACGCCCGCCGCTGGTGCTGGCGGCGGCCAGCCTGCAGGAATCGATGACGGCGGCGGCGGATGCCTGGGCGGCAAAGGGTCATCCGAAGCCGGTCATTTCGTTCGCCGCGTCTTCCGCGCTTGCCCGGCAGGTGCAGGCGGGGGGCAGGGCGGACCTGTTCGCGTCCGCCGACGAGGCATGGATGGACGTGCTGGACCGTGGCGGCCTGCTCGCATCGGGGACGCGCGCCGCGTGGCTGGGCAATCGGCTGGTGGTGGTGGCGCCGGTGGCGAACCCGGTGCGGCTGACGGTGCGGACGCTGGGGCCGACGCTGGCGCGCGGGCCGCTTGCCATGGCCGATCCTGCCTCGGTGCCGGCGGGCAAATATGGCATGGCCGCGCTCCAGCGGCTCGGGGCGTGGGATGCGGTGGCGCCGCGCGTCGTGCGGGCGGAGAATGTCCGGGCGGCGCTGGCGCTGGTGGAGCGAGGGGCGGCGCCCTACGGCATCGTCTATGCCACCGATGCGCGGGCAAGCGCAGGCGTGCGCGTCGCCGGGCTGTTCCCTGCCGCCAGCCATCCGCCGATCCGCTATCCGCTCGCCCGGCTGAAGGCCTCCACCAATCCCGAGGCGGAGGGCTTTCGGCGCTTCCTGCTGTCGAGAGAGGGGCGGGGGATTTTCGTGCGTTACGGGTTTTCGGCGAAGTAGCGGCCGGGTGATGCTGTCGGCGGAGGAATGGGCGATCGTGCGGTTGTCGCTGCTCGTGGGGGGCAGCGCGATGGTGGCGATGCTGCCGGTGGCGTTCGCGCTGGCGTGGGTGCTGGCGCGCGGGCGGTTTCCGGGCAAGGTGCTGCTCGACGGGATCGTCCACCTGCCGCTGGTGGTGCCGCCGGTGGTGACGGGATGGGCGCTGCTGCTGGCATTCGGGCCGAACGGGCCGCTGGGCATGTGGCTTGAAAACTGGTTCGGCGTCAGCGTTTTGTTTCGCTGGACGGGGGCGGCGATCGCGGCGGCGGTGATGGCCCTGCCGCTGACCGTGCGCGCGATCCGGCTGTCGCTGGAGGGCGTCGACCGGCGGCTGGAACAGGCGGCCCGGACGCTGGGCGCGGGGCGCTGGCGGACGTTCCGGACGATCACGCTGCCGCTGTGCCTGCCCGGTGTGCTGGCGGGTGCGGTGCTGGGTTTCGCGCGGTCGATCGGCGAGTTCGGGGCGACGATCACCTTCGTGTCCAACGTGCCGGGCGAGACGGCGACCCTGCCGCTCGCCATCTATTCGGCGCTGCAACGGCCGGGGGGCGAGGCGATCGTGTGGCGGCTGGCGGGGGTCTCCGTCGCCTTGTCGCTGATCGCGCTGGTCGCGTCCGAGATGCTGGCGCGGCGGATGGGGCGGGGTTTGCATGTCCTTTGACGTCGATGTCGCAGTGACGCGCGGCGATGCGCGGATCGCGGCGTCGTTTCGCACCGGCGAGGGCGCGACGGTGCTGTTCGGCCCGTCGGGGGTCGGCAAGACCAGCGTGTTGCAGATGGTGGCAGGGTTGATCCGTCCCGACCGCGGGCATGTCCGTGTCGGGGGCGAGACGCTGTTCGACGCTGGGGCGGGCATCGACGTGGCGGTGGAGCGCCGGCGGATCGGCTATGTCTTTCAGGACCCGCGCCTGTTTCCGCACATGCGGGTGCGCGCGAACCTGCTCTACGGGGCGGGACCGGCGCCGGCGAACTGGGACGCGACGATCGCGATGCTGGGTATCGGCCATCTGCTGGATCGCTGGCCGCGCAGCCTGTCCGGTGGCGAGGCGCGGCGGGTGGCGATCGGGCGCGCCCTGCTCAGCGACCCGCGCGTCCTGTTGCTCGACGAGCCCTTGTCCTCGCTCGACCGGGCGCGGCGCGAGGAGGTGATGGCCGCGATCGTCGCGGTGCGCGACGCCACGCGGGTGCCGATCCTGATGGTGACGCACGACCCGGAAGAGGCGGCACGCATCGGCACCCAGCGCGTGGATATGTAGCGCTATACCAGTTCGAAGCCGTGCCGCTCGCCACCGGTGGCGTCGGTCGCGACCCACAGGTCGAACGCGCCGGGTTCGATCACCCAGCCATCCTCTCCCCAGAAGCGCAGGTCGTCGCGGGTGAGGGTGAAGCGCACCGGCTTGCTCTCGCCGGGTTTCAGGTCGACGCGGGCGAAGCCCTTCAGCTCGCGCACCGGGCGGGTGCGGCTGGCGACGCGGTCGTGGATGTAGAGCTGCACCACCTCGGCACCGGCGCGCGTGCCGGTGTTGGTGACGGTGGCGGCGACCTCGATCCGGTCGGTCATCCGGGGCGGCACGACGATGTTCGACAGGGCGAAGCGCGTATAGCTGAGGCCGTGGCCGAACGGGTATAGCGCCTCGTTCTTCGTTTCGCGGTAGCGCGCCTTGTATTCCTGCGACCCGGTATCGGGGGCGGGGCGGCCGGTATTCTTGTGGTTGTAGAAATAGGGCTGTTGCCCGCTTTCGCGCGGGAAGCTGGCGGACAGCTTGGCGGACGGGTTCACGTCGCCGAACAGGACATCGGCGATGGCGTTGCCGCTTTCGGACCCCAGGAACCAGGTGGCGAGGATCGCGGGCGCATCCTTGACCGCGCCGTGCAGCGCCAGGGCGCGGCCATGGCGGAGCAGGACGACGATCGGCTTGCCGGTCGCGGCCACCGCCTCGGCCAGCGCCATCTGCGCCTCGGGGATGACGATCTCGGTACGCGACTGCGCCTCGCCGGACATGAGTTGCGTCTCGCCGAGCGCGAGCAGGACGATATCGGCGCCCTGCGCGGCGGTGACCGCGGCATCGATGCCGCCGGCGATCGGCGCCTCGACCTCCGATCCCTTGACCACGTCCACCGCCAGCTTGCGGTTGCGCAGGCCTTGCGCGACCGAGACGTTGAGGCGGGCGTCCGCCATGAACGCCCAGGTGCCCACCACGTTGTCGCGATCCTCGCCGAACGGACCGATCAGCGCGATGCGGCCGGGATCGGCCTTGAGCGGCAGCAGGTCGCCTTCGTTCCGGAGCAGCACGATCGAACGGGCGCCCGCCTCGCGCGAGAGTTTCAGCATCGAAGGCGTCGAGACCTGTGTCCGCTCCGCTTTCGCACTGATCGAGCGATAGGGGTCGTCGAGCAGGCCGATCGCGTCCTTGAGTTGAAGGACGCGGCGCACCGCCTCGTCCAGGCGGGCGACCGGCACCTCGCCCTTCTCCACCAGATCGGGAAGCCAGCGATTGAACAGGTCGGAGGCCATCGACATGTCCATGCCCGCCAGGAACGCCTTTTTCGCCGCGTCGCGGCCATCGGCGGCATAGCCGTGCGCGACCAGCTCCTCGTCGGCGGTATAATCGCCCACCACCATGCCGCGAAAACCCCATTCCCCGCGCAGCAGGTCGGTCAGCAGCCAGCGATTGCCCGAGGCGGGCACGCCGTTCACGTCGTTGAACGACGACATGATGGTGGCGACGCCGGCATCGACGCACGCCTTGAAGGGAGCGAGATGCACCTCGCGCAGCGTCTGCGGCGAGATTTCGGTGTAGTTGTAATCCATTCCGCCCGACACGGCGCCATAGGCGGCGAAATGCTTGGCGCAGGCCGCCAGGCTGTCGGATGCGCGCAGCGAGCGGCCCTGGAAGCCGCGGACGCGGGCCACCGCCAGTTGCGTGCCGAGATAGACGTCCTCGCCCGATCCTTCCGCCACGCGGCCCCAGCGCTGGTCGCGCGCGACATCGACCATCGGCGCGAAAGTCCAGTGCATGCCGAGCGCGGTCGTCTCCACCGCGGCGGCGCGTGCGGTGCGCTGCGCCAGATCGGGATCGAAGGCGCACGCCTCCGCGATGGGCAGCGGATAGGCGGTGCGCAGGCCGTGGATCACGTCGCCGGCGAAGATCAGCGGGATCTTCAGCCGGGTCTGCATCGCGGCGTCCTGTGCCGCCTTGGCGCCGGCATAGCCCACGCCGTTGAACAACATGCCGATCGCCCCCGTCCTGATCCGCGCAAGCTGTGCCGTGGCATCGTTGCGGGCGGGAAGGCCGGGGTTGAAGGGCAGGCCGATGGGGCGGATCTGGTCGGAGAAGCAGGAAAGCTGCCCGGCCTTTTCCGCCGGGGTCATGCGGGCGATCAGGGCCTCGATCCGGTCGGACCCTTGCGCCCAGGCCATGCGGCCGAGCGACAGGCCGGCGATGGTCGCACCGGCTTTCAGCACCTGGCGACGGGGGAGGGTGGCGGTCATGGCGGCTCCTGCACCTTGCTGGTCGTGCCTCGATTACCCGGTGTCGGCGCGGCGGGCAAATCGCGGGGCTTCGACCCAAGTCACTATGCAACCAAGGTCTTATCCATTTGCCGATTTTACCCGGAAAACCGTATACCCGGCCGCAGGGATGGGGGGCATGGACACAGCGAAACGACGCGCGCAGACGCCGCTGGGCGATATGCTGCGATGGGGGCTGCTGGTCGGCAGCCTGACCTGGCCCGCTATGTCGGTGGCGCAACGTGCCCCGGCGAAGGACGACCGGCCGGCGGAGGATATCGTCGTCACCGGACAGCGGCTGAAAGGATCGGTCGTGACCGAGGTGGCGCCGCTCGCGGTGCTGGATGAGAACACCATCCGCAGCCTGGGAGGCACCAAGATCAGGGATCTGCTGCGCGCCGTACGGGGGCAGACGGCATCCGGACCCGAGACGGAACCGATCCTGCTGCTGAACGGCCGCCGCGTGGCGAGCGACGATCAGATCCACAGCTTGCCGCCGGAGGCGATCGAGCGGATGGAGATCCTGCCGGAAGCGGTGGCGGTGCAGTTCGGCTATGCCCCCACCAAGCGGGTGGTGAACTTCATCACCAAGCGCAAATTCACCGCGCGCACGATGGAGTTGGTGGGCGGCGGGTCCACGGATGGCGGTGCCGGCCAGGGTAGCGGAGAGATCGGCTCCACGATGTTGCGTGGCGATCAACGCTTTACCCTCAGCGCGCGGTACGATCGGACAAACGCGCTGCGGCAGGATGCGCGCCGGATCGTGCCGGATAGCGACATCCTGTTCGATCGCATCGGCAATGTCGTCGCCAGCGGCGGGGCGACCCTGGACCCTCGCCTGGATACGCTGGCCGGTCGCCCGGTCGCCGTCGCGGCGGTGCCGGCGGAGCCCAGCCGGCGATCGGCACTGAATGTCTATCTGGCCGGGGCGGGACAGCCACGCACGACCGATCTGGGCGCGTTTCGCACGCTGGTTCCGGCCACAGACGCGGTGCAGGTCCGCGGCCTCGTCACCCAGCAGCTCGGCCGTGCCATGCTGACGCTGGATGCGTCCTTTGCCGCCAACCGGTCCCGGGCGTTGAACGGTCTGGCGCCGGCGGTGGTGGCCATCGGCCGCGATCACCCCGCCAATCCGTTTGCCACCACGGTCAACCTGTACCGCTATTTCGAGGAAGCGGGGGTGCTGCGCCAGCAGGGAACCGGCACCACCGTTCACACCGGCGGCGGGCTGAACGGGGCGCTGGGCAAATGGAACTGGAACGTCACCGCAGCGTACGACCGATCGACCAGCGTCAACCGGAACGATCTGGGCGTCGATCCGGCCGTCGTGCAGGCGGCGGTCGATGCCGGCGCCAACCCGTTTCAGCCCTTGCCCCCGGCGATCGCGCGTAGCGGCAGCGCGACGGTGACCCGCAGTTTGAGCAACGCGGTACAGGCCAAGGCCTTCGTCAACGGCCCGGCGGCGCGGTTACCCGCAGGACCCGTGTTGATGACGGTGACGCTGGATCAGGCGCGCACCGCCAGCGATGCCGATCTGGGTTTCGCCGGCGCGCCGCGCGCGCGCGTGACGCAGGCGACGCGCAACGGGTCGGTCGGAGTGGTGGTGCCGATCGCATCCGCGCGCGAAGGCGTGCTGTCCGCGCTCGGCGAACTGTCGGCCAATGCAGACATCCGCGTGGCGCAGGTGACCAATGCGGGCACCATGCTCAACACCAATTACGGGATGAACTGGACGCCGGTTCGCCCCTTGCGACTCGGCCTGATCTGGGCAGAGACGCGGACGCCGCCGCCGGTCCGGCAATTGACCGACCCCGTCCTGCTGGTGCCCAATGTCCCCTTTTTCGATTTCGCCGCCGGGCAGTCGATTCTGGTCACCACCGTCAATGGCGGCAACCCGGCGCTTCGGCCCGAAGAACGCCGGACACTGACCGTCAACGTCGATGTTCAACCCATCCGGGACGGGAAATTGACGGTCGGCGTCGGCTATACCGATACCGCGATCTCGAACCAGTTGATGATGCTGGGTGCATCGACGCCCGCGATACTCGCCGCTTTTCCCCGGCTCTTTCAGCGCGATGCCAATGCGCGGCTCATCGAAGTGGACATGCGCCCGGTCAACCTGTTCCGTCAGCGGCAGCAATCGGTGATGGGGCGGTTCAACATGTTCGGTACGATCGGGCCGGAACCGCAGATGCCGGACATGACGGCGGGCCCACCGCCCGGCCCGCCGCCGCAGCCGAAATTCTATTATATGGGGCTGATGCCGACGTTGCGGCTGCGTGATCGCCTGACGCTGCAAGAGGGGGCGCCGCCGATCGACCTGTTGGCGGGCGACACGATCTCCGGCACCGGCGGGCAACCACGCATGGAGGTTTTCGGCTTCATGGGGGTGAATGGCGGGGGTTGGAACCTGTCGCTGTCCGGGTTCTGGCGTGGTGCAACGCGGGTGCGCAGCGACTTGCCTGCGTCCGACCTGCGGTTTTCCAGCCTGACCAACATCAGCTTCTCGCTTTCCGCCGAACTGGAGCGGTGGCTGACCTCGACGCCGCTTGCCCGGCGCACGACACTGGAATTGCAGATCGACAATCTGTTCAACCAGCGCCTGGACGTGCGCGACGGACTGGGCCGCACGCCGGACCGGTTTCAGCCGGCTTTTCTGGACCCGTTGGGCCGGGTGGCGAAGCTGACGCTGCGCAAGCTGTTCTGACGCGGTGACCCAACGGAAAAGGGCGGCCCGTTGCCGGACCGCCCTTTCGCGTAACGCAGATCTGAACCTGCGACTTAGCGCTTCGAGAACTGGAAGCTGCGACGTGCCTTGGCACGGCCATACTTCTTACGCTCGACGGCGCGGCTGTCGCGGGTCAGGAAGCCGGCGGCCTTGACGGGGGCGCGCAGGACCGGCTCGTACTTGGTCAGCGCCTGGCTGATGCCGTGCTTGACCGCGCCGGCCTGGCCCGAAAGGCCACCGCCCTTGACGGTGCAGATCACGTCATACTGGCCCTCGCGCTCGGCAACGCCGAACACCTGGTTGATGACGAGGCGCAGCGACGGGCGCGCGAAATAGACTTCCTGATCGCGACCGTTGATCGTGATCTTGCCCGAACCCGGCTTCAGCCAGACGCGTGCAACGGCGTCCTTACGACGGCCGGTGGCATAGGCGCGGCCGAACTTGTCCAGCTCCTGCTCGCGCAGGGGGGCGCGCTGCACGGCGGGCTCGTTGGTCTCGCCGGCGAGATAGGCGTCGGCGCTGGTGGCGGCGCCCGTGTCGGCATCGACGGCCGCATCGCGCTGCTGGTTCAGCGCAGCGCCGAGATCGGCGAGGGACTGACGGTTATCGGACATTATGCGCCCACCTTGTTCTTGCGGTTCATGCCCGCGATGTCGAGGACCTCGGGGTTCTGCGCCTCATGCGGATGCTCGGCGCCCTTGAAGATGCGCAGGTTGCGCATCTGCTCGCGACCCAGCGGGCCGCGCGGGATCATGCGCTCCACGGCCTTTTCCAGAACGCGCTCCGGGAAGCGGCCTTCCAGAACCTTGGCAGCGGTCACGCCCTTGATGCCGCCGGCATAGCCGGTGTGCTTGTAATAGATCTTCTTGGCGGCCTTGTTGCCGGTGAAGCGGATCTTGTCGGCGTTGATGACGATGACATTGTCACCGCAATCGACGTGCGGGGTGAACGACGTCTTGTGCTTGCCGCGCAGGACGTTGGCGATGATCGTGGCCGCGCGGCCGACCACCAGGTCGGTGGCGTCGACGATGTGCCACTTCTTCTCCACCTCGTGCGGCTTGGCCGACTTGGTGGTCTTCATGAGCGCCTTCATGGGCGTTGGACCTTTCGGTTTGAAATGCAGCACGCCGCCCCCGGACAGGAAGCGGCGCGAACGACAGGTCCAATGATCGAAGAGGCGGTTTAAGTCAAGCTTTCCGCGGGTTTCCTGACGGGTATCTGGATACCGAGAGGGGCGCCGGGGGCGTTCCCAGCCGGTGCGCGGCGGCCACGGTGGCGATCAGCAACAGGGCCGCGTTCAACTGGTGCGCGACCGCCACGTCGATCTGCACACCGCTCAGCAGCGTGGCGATGCCGAGGGCGATCTGCACTCCCACCAGCGCCAGCACGACCGCGCCGGTGCGCAGCGCCCCGCCGCGTGCCGCACGTACCGCGATCCAGGCGAGCCCGGCGGCCGCGACAAAGGCGAACCAGCGGTGGATGAACTGCACGACCACGGGATTGTCGACGGCGTTGGCGAGTGCCGGGGAGGCCATCGGCACGCCTTGCGGGAACCAGGCGTCCCCCATCAGCGGCCAACTGGCAAAGGCATAGCCCGCGTCGAGCCCGGCGGTAAGCGCGCCGTAGACGACCTGGACGAAGAGCAGCGCCAGCACGACCCCGGAGCCGCGCGTGAGGCGGGCGGGCGCGGCAAGCGGCGAGCGGCGCAGCGCCATGAGGTCCATGGCGGTCCATATGATCCCGGCAAGGATGATGAGCGCGGTGACGAGATGGACGGTCAGCCGGATATGGCTGACATCGGTGCGCTCGACCAGGCCGGAGGCGACCATCCACCAGCCGATCGCACCCTGCAATCCGCCGAGCGCGAGCAGCGCGACAAGGCGCGGCTTGTAGCCGGCGGGAATGCGCCCCCGCACCCAGAACCAGAGCAGCGGCAGGGCAAAGGCCATGCCGATCACGCGGCCCAATACTCGGTGGAGATATTCCCAGAAGAAGATCGCCTTGAACCCGGCCAGCGTCATATGCTGGTTGAAGGTCGTATATTCGGGGATGCGCTTGTAATTGGCGAACTCCGCCTGCCACTGCGCCTCGTTCAGCGGCGGCACGATGCCGGTGATCGGCTTCCATTCGGTGATCGACAGGCCGCTATTGGTCAGGCGGGTGATCCCGCCGACAACGACCATCGCGACGATCAGCGCGGCGACGCCGAACAGCCAATAGGCGATGGAACGGGGACGGGCGGTCGACATGAAGGCGGCACTGGGCTGGAGCATGATGCCCGAACATAGGCGCGTGGGCGGCGGCGGGGAAGGGCCATCGCCGTCGGCACCGCCGTGCACGGTTGCGGAACTTCCGCAGCATCGGCCGGATTTTTCGGCGATGTGATGTTGTAACCTCGTTTCTACTCTCCTAGATGCCGTTGCAAGATGATGACGGTGCAGTCCCGCCCCCGTTGGTTCGCCTCGCTCGATCGTATTGCGATCGGCCTGTCGGGGCTGTGCGTCGTCCACTGCCTTGCCACCTCCGTCCTGCTGGCGCTGATGTCGGCGGCGGGGGGCATGTTTCTCCACCCGGCGGTGCATGAGGTGGGGCTGGTACTGGCGATCATTCTGGGGGCGCTGGCGCTGGGGCGGGGCGCGATGACGCACGGTTACCTGATGCCCGCGGCGATGGGGGCCTTTGGTCTTGGCATCATGGCCGGGGCGATGAACCTGCCCCACGACGGATCGGGCGGGGAGGCGATGTGGACGATCATCGGGGTCGGCCTGCTCGCTTTCGGACATGATCTGAACCGCCGCGCCGAGGCCTGAACGCTTGCCGGTCGGGGGCGGCGCACCTAGGTAGGGCCCATGGCGCACGCGCATGATCATCACGAACCCCTTGGCGAAGACCTGTCGCGGGCCGCGCAGGCGACGCTGGAGCGGGCCGGCGAGCAATGGACGACGATGCGCGCAAGCGTGTTCGCGGCGCTGGCGGGCTTTTCCAAACCGGCAAGCGCGTATGACATCGCCGAATCGGTGTCCAAGTCGGAGGGCCGCCGCGTCGCGGCCAACAGCGTTTATCGCATCCTCGACCTGTTCGTGGCGTCCAACCTGGCGCGCCGGGTGGAAAGCGCGAACGCCTATGTCGCCAATGCGCATCCCGACTGCCTGCACGACTGCATCTTCCTGGTATGCGATTCGTGCGGACAGACGACCCATCTGGACGACGACCATATCACCCGCGGCGTGCGCAGTGCGGCCGCGGCCGCCGGGTTCGCCGCCGAGCGGCCGGTGATCGAGGTGCGCGGTCGGTGCGCGGCATGCGGGACCAAGGCACGCGCCTGACCCCGTGCGGGGCATTGCGGCCGACATGTCGGTGATCGGCACGTTCGGTTGCAATCGACACCACCGCTTTGCTGCGATAAGCCGCTCCGATGGCTGACCTTCCCGCTACCCCGTTGCTCGACACGGTGAAGACCCCCGACGACCTGCGCACGCTGGCGCCGGAACAGTTGCGCCAGTTGGCGGACGAGTTGCGCGACGAAACGATCTCCGCGGTGGGCACGACCGGCGGCCATCTCGGCTCCGGCCTGGGCGTGGTCGAGCTGACCGTTGCGATCCATTACGTGTTCAACACGCCGCACGACCGGCTGGTCTGGGACGTCGGGCACCAATGCTATCCGCACAAGATCCTGACCGGGCGGCGCGAACGCATCCGCACGCTGCGCCAGGGCGGGGGCCTGTCCGGCTTCACCAAGCGGTCGGAGAGCGAATACGACCCGTTCGGGGCGGCGCACAGCTCCACCTCGATCTCGGCCGCGCTCGGTTTCGCCGTCGCCAACAAGCTGGCGGGGACGCCCGGCAAGGGTATCGCGGTGATCGGCGACGGCGCGATGTCGGCGGGCATGGCCTATGAGGCGATGAACAATGCCGAGCAGGCGGGCAACCGGCTGGTCGTGATCCTGAACGACAACGACATGTCGATCGCACCGCCGGTTGGCGGACTTTCGGCCTATCTGTCGCGCATCGTCTCCAGCCGCGAGTTTCTGGGGGTGCGCGAAACGCTCAAGCGCTTCGCCAAGAAGCTGCCGCGCCCCTTCCAGAATGCGGCGCGCAAGACCGACGAGTTCGCGCGCGGCATGACCATGGGCGGCACGCTGTTCGAGGAGCTGGGCTTTTATTATGTCGGCCCGATCGACGGCCACAATCTCGACCACCTGATCCCCGTCCTCGAAAACGTCCGCGATGCCGAGGAAGGCCCGATCCTGGTCCATGTCGTGACCAAGAAGGGCAAGGGCTATGCCCCGGCCGAGGCGGCGGCGGACAAATATCACGGCGTGCAGAAGTTCGACGTCATCACCGGCGCCCAGGCCAAGGCGCCGCCGGGGCCGCCGGCCTATCAGAACGTCTTCGGGGCCGCGCTTGCCCGCGAAGCCGCGCACGATCCGACGATCTGCGCGATCACCGCGGCCATGCCGTCGGGCACCGGACTGGACGCGTTCGCGACCAATTATCCGGACCGCTTCTTCGATGTCGGCATCGCCGAGCAGCACGCCGTCACCTTTGCCGCGGGTCTGGCGGCACAGGGGATGCGGCCGTTCTGCGCGATCTACTCCACCTTCCTGCAGCGGGCGTATGACCAGGTCGTCCACGACGTTGCGATCCAGAACCTGCCGGTACGCTTCGCGATCGACCGCGCCGGGCTGGTCGGGGCGGACGGGGCGACGCATGCCGGCTCGTTCGACGTCACCTATCTGGCGACGCTGCCCAACATGGTGGTGATGGCCGCGGCGGACGAAGCCGAACTGGTCCACATGGTCCACACCTGCGTGCAGCATGATGCAGGGCCGGTCGCGGTGCGCTATCCGCGTGGCAACGGCACCGGCGTGGCACTGCCCGAGACGCCCGAACTGCTGGAGATCGGCAAGGGTCGCATGGTGCGTGAGGGCAAGAAGGTCGCGATCCTGTCGCTGGGGACGCGTCTGGGCGAAGCGCTGAAGGCGGCCGACCAGCTGGAGGCCAAGGGCCTGTCCACCTCGGTTGCCGACCTGCGTTTCGCCAAGCCGCTGGACGAGGCGCTGATCCGCCGTCTGCTGACCACGCACGAAGTGGCGGTGACGATCGAGGAGGGCGCGATCGGCGGCCTCGGCGCACATGTGCTGACGCTGGCGTCGGACGAAGGGCTGACCGATGCCGGCCTGAAGATCCGCACGATGCGCCTGCCCGACATCTTCCAGGATCAGGATTCGCCGCAGGTGCAATATGCCGAGGCGGGGCTGGATGCGGACCACATCGTGGAAACCGTGCTGACCGCGCTGCGCCACAACAGCGCGGGGGTGACCGCGGGCGCACGCGCATGACCGGATGGCGCGCCGTCATCATCCTGACCGCGCTGATGCTGGTCGTGCTGATCGGCGTGAACGTGCGGTTGTGGCGGCGGATGAACGCCGCGGTGCGCAAAGGTCGCGAGGCGGAGAGCCAGTCGCCCCGCGACTGATCCTCAGCGCCCCAGATAATGGTTCTGCGCGGCGGCGGTCGCGTTGACCGCGAGGATCGACCGCGCGTCGCTGGGGTGGCGGGCATGGCCGTGGCCGTCGCTGCTCGCCTGGATCACCCGGTCGAGCAGCGCCTGACCCTCGGTCCACCAGCCAAGGCCGCTGGCCGCATTGATATGCCCCTGTTCGCCGGCATCGACGAAATGGCTGCCCCAGTTCACCGCAAGGCTGTGCGCGCGCTCGATCCCGATCCAGGGATCGTCGCGGCTGGCGACGAGGATCGAGGGGAAGGGCAGGGGCGTCAGCGGGCTGGGCGCGAACCCCTTCAACGCGTCGGGCGCATCCGAGCGATCGACATCGGCCGGCGCCACCAGCAGCGCGCCCGCCACCGGCCAGCCATAGGGCTGCGGCGACAATTCCGCCCACCACGCCACCGCCAGGCATCCCAGCGAATGCGCGGCCAAGATGACGGGGGCCTGCGCCCGCCGGATCGCTTCGTCCAGCTTGGTCACCCAGGCATTGCGGTGCGGTGTGTTCCACATGCCCAGTTCGACGCGAACGGTGTCGGGCCGCGCCTCTTCCCACAAACTCTGCCAGTGCGAGCGACCCGAGCCGCCAAGGCCCGGCACGGTCAGGATGGTCGGCTGCGCGGCGTCGAACGGTGCGAACGAACCCATCGTGCATCTCCTGCGCTTTCGTGAGGGAAAGCCCCCGAAAGTCGATGCCGCCAACATATTCCTACTGATCTACTAGGCAATGGATGCTGCGACCGGTGGATGGCGGGTTGCGACGGATTGCCGGGGGTGCGACAGACGCGCCATGGCGAAGAAGAGGGTGGATCAGTTGCTCGTCGATCGCGGCCTGGCCGAGTCGCGCGCGCGTGCGCAGGCGCTGGTCATGGCCGGGCTGGTGTTTGCCGGCGAGGTGAAGATCGCCAAGCCCGGACAGGCGCTGGCGGAGGACGTGACGCTGGACGTGCGTGGCCGCGATCATCCCTGGGTATCGCGCGGCGGGATCAAGCTGGCGCATGGCCTTGATCATTTCGGCTGGGATGTTGCCAACGCGGTGGCGATCGATGTCGGATCGTCCACCGGGGGCTTTACCGACGTGCTGCTGACCCGTGGCGCGACCCGCGTCTATGCCGTGGACAGCGGCACGAACCAGCTCGCCTGGAAGCTGCGCCAGGACGAGCGCGTCATCGTCCACGAACAGACCAGCGCCCGCATCCTGACCGAACAGCATATCCCCGAGCCCGTCGACCTGATCGTCTGCGACGCCAGTTTCATCGGCCTGTCCAAGGTGCTGGAGCGGCCGATGACCTTTGCCGCACCCGGTGCCCGCCTGCTGGCACTGATCAAGCCGCAATTCGAGGCGGGGCGCGAGGAAGTGGGCAAGGGCGGCGTCGTGCGCGACCCCGCGGTCCATGCGCGTGTCTGTGACGCGGTGGTCGAATGGCTGGGGGGCGCGGGGTGGAGCGTTGCCGGCGTGACGCCCAGTCCGATCACGGGGCCAGAGGGCAATATCGAATTTTTGGTGGCCGCGTCCCGGAATTGAACCACTTACGTGGCGTAGGGCCTGCCGACTGCAACGAAACTTTGCCATTGGCACTTTACCGATATGGCGTGACCCGCCACACCGGCACAGGTCATAGCGAATGAGGCACGAGTGGGCGCAATTGCTTCCAAGGGTCAGCTGCGGATGTCCTTCCTGCGCTGGGCGATCGTTACCGTACCCGGCGTGTTGCTGCTGGGCTTCGCATCGGGGCGATCGGTACCATCGGGCAGCGAGAACGGGTGGTATGTCGCGCTGACCAAGCCGGAACTGACCCCGCCCGGATGGGTGTTTCCGGTGGCCTGGACCACGCTGTACATCCTGCTCGGTCTGGCGCTGGCGGTCGTGCTGAACGCGCGCGGCGCCCGGGGGCGTGGTGTCGCGGTCGGCCTGTTCGCCGTGCAACTGGCCTTGAACCTGGCCTGGACGCCGACCTTCTTCGGGGCGCACCGGGTCACGCTGGCCTTTGCAATCATCGTGGCGATGCTGCTGGTGGCGATCGCCACCACCTTCGCCTTTGCGCGCATCCGCCGCGTCGCGGCATGGCTGATGCTGCCCTATCTGGTGTGGATCAGCTTTGCCGGCGTGCTGACCTGGAGCATCGGGCGATTGAACCCCGGTGCCGACGCTCTTGTGCCGGGCGCCCGCACCTCCCAAATGCTGTGAAATTTAGCGGGGAATTTGCAATGCAGTCCGACAACCGGATTTTCGACGACTTCGCCAAGATCGTGAACGGCTTTGCCGGCACCGTGGCCGGCATGGGCCGCGAGGCCGAATCGAGCGCGCGCACGCGGGCGCGCGAATGGATCGGCGGCCTGGATTTCGTTTCGCGCGAGGAGTTCGAGGCGGTGAAGGCGATGGCGGTGGCCGCCCGCGACGAGGCGGAAGCGCTGCGCGCGCGTCTCGATGCGCTGGAGGCCGGGCAGGATTCGATCGCCGGCACGCAAAAGGATGTCGCGAGCAAGCCGGAAACCACGGCCGAGGCGGCCGCGCCGGAGATCATCCTCTGATCTATCCACAGCTTTCCCGGCGGGTGGGCTTCACAGGCCGATGCCGGGCTTGCGATACGGCGTCGACGCGGGCACGCTGCCCGCGTCACGATCCGTTCGCAGGATGACCTACATGCTCGAACACGCCGACCACGATACCGAAGATGCCGCCCCCATCGACATGCTGGAGGCGTATTACGCCGCGCATGGCTGGGACCATGAACGCCATGACGACGAGGTGATCGCTACCGTCAAGGGTAGCTGGACCACCTATGAGCTTCGTGCCCTGTGGCGCGAGGACGACAGCGTCCTGCAATTCCTGGCGTTTCCCGACATCAAGGTGACCGATGACCGCCGCGCGGGCGTGTATGAGGCACTGGCCCTCGTCAACGAGCAATTGTGGGTCGGCCATTTCGAGCTCTGGTCGTCCAGCGGCATCCTGCTCTACCGCCATGCCGCGATGATCGATGGTGGCGACGACGGCACGATCTCGCTCGCCGCGGCCGAATTGCTGGTCGAATCGGCGATCGAGGAGTGCGAGCGTTTCTATCCGGTGTTCCAGTTCGTGCTGTGGGGCGGCAAGAGCGCCAAGGAGGCACTGGCCGCCGCGCTGATCGAGACGCAGGGCGAAGCCTGAGTGACGTTTCCTGAGGGGCCGCTCTGGCTGATCGGTTGCGGCAATATGGGTGGCGCGATGCTTCGCGGCTGGCTTGCCGCCGGGCTGGACCCGGCCAGCGTCACCGTCATCACCCGCAGTGGCCGCGGCGCGCCGGAGGGTGTCCGCTCCCTCACCGCCCTGCCGGTGGACGAGACGCCGGCCACGCTGATGCTGGGGTTCAAGCCGCAGCAGCTTGACGACGTCGCACCATCGCTGGCGGGCCTGCATCCGCGGTTGTTGCTGTCGATCCTGGCCGGGGTCGAGGTGGCGGCGCTCGCCGATCGCTTCGCCGCCGATGCCATCGTCCGGATGATGCCGAACCTGCCGGTCGCGATCGGGCAGGGGGTGACGGCGCTCCACACGCCGTCCGCCGACGCCGATGTGCGCGCCGCGGCGGAGGCGTTCGCCACCCCGCTTGGCCATGTCGAATGGGTCGAGGACGAGGGCCGGTTCGATTCGGTCACCGCCCTTGCCGGGTGTGGGCCGGGTTTCGTATTTCGCTATATCGACGCCATGGCGCAGGCGGGTATTGCACTCCGTCTTGATGCCGATCAGGCGCGGCGGCTGGCGATCGCCACCGTGGCTGGTGCGAGCGCGATGGCGGCGGGTGCCGACGTATCGCCCGCGACGCTGGCGGATCGGGTGGCGAGTCCGGGCGGCTCGACGCGGCAGGGGCTCAACGTGCTGGACGATGGCGACGCGCTCGTCCGCCTGATGACCGACACGCTGGCGGCGTCCGACCGACGCAATCGTGAAATGGCGGCGGCGGCCCGGCGATAGGGTTTCCGACTTGCCGGACGGCATCTTGCCAGCGGCGGCGCCTGCCCGCACACAGCCGGTCATGTCGCCGATCATCGAAACCGCGCCCGCCAAGATCAACCTGGCGCTGCATGTCCGTCACCGCCGGGCCGACGGCTATCACGAGCTGGAGACGCTGTTCGCCTTTGCCGAGGATGGCGACCGGATCGAGGTGGCGGTTGCCGAGGCGTCGGCGTTCGCGATCACCGGTCCGTTCGCGGCGGAACTGGAGGCTGGAGGAGACAATCTCGTCACCCGTGCCGCCGCCGCCTTTTGCGCACACTTCGGCATCGCGGCGCATCACGCGATCACGCTGCACAAGGTGCTGCCCATCGCGTCTGGCATCGGCGGGGGATCGGCGGATGCCGCCGCGACCCTGCGAGCGCTGGCGCGGCTTCACGGCATCGCGCCCGACCATGCCGATCTGTTCGGTATCGCGGCCGGGTTGGGGGCGGACGTGCCCGCGTGTCTGCTCGGCCGTACCACGCTCGGGCGGGGCAAGGGGGATGCGCTGGAGGTGATCGCCGGCATGCCGGGGCGTTCGCTGCTGCTGGTCAACCCCGGCGTCGCGGTGTCGACCGCCGCGGTCTTCGCGCGCTGGGACGGCGTGGACCGGGGGGGGATCGTCGAGGGCGATCTGCTGGCGCGGGCGGTCGCGGGCCGCAACGATCTGGAGGCGCCGGCTCGTGCGCTTGCCCCGGCGATCGACGCGGTGCTGGCGCTGCTGGCCGGTGCGCCGGCCACGCTGCTGTCGCGCATGTCGGGATCGGGGGCGACCTGCTTTGCGTTGTTCGACGATGCCGCGGCGTGCCATGACGCGGCGACTGCCGCGACGGCGCGCGGCTGGTGGACGCTGGAGACGCGGCTGGGCGCCTAGGCGGGCCGGAACGTCATCGCCACGCCGTTCATGCAATATCGCTTGCCGGTCGGCTTGGGGCCATCGTCGAAGACATGGCCGAGGTGGCCGCCGCAGCGGCTGCAATGCACTTCGGTGCGGGCCATCATCATCGACCGGTCGGTGTGGGTGCCGACCGCGCCGCGGATCGATGCCCAGAAGCTCGGCCAGCCGGTGCCGCTCTCGAACTTGGTGCGCGATGCGAACAGCGGCTGGGCGCAGCCGCGACAGGCAAAGGTGCCGACCCGGTGTTCGTCGTTCAGCGGGCTGGTGAACGGACGCTCCGTGCCTTCCCGGCGTAGCACGTCATAGGCGGGCGCGGGCAGCAGGCGGCGCCATTCGGCATCGCTGTGCATGACCGGGAAGCGTTCCGCCGCGCGTGCCTCGCGACCGCATCCCCACAGCGCAAGGCTGGCGACACCCAGCGACAGGATGGAGCGACGGTCGGGATCGAATGCCATGCGCGCAAGATGGGATCGCTCCAGCTTGCGCGCAATATCGCATCACAGGGTGGCGGCGAGCGCCTTCAGATCGACCTGCGGGCGGGCGCCGTAATGGCTGATGATCTCCGCTGCGCAGGCCGCGCCCAGCGTCAGCGAGGCGGTCAGGTCGCGTCCTTGCGCCTGTGCGTGCAGGAAGCCCGCCGCGAACAGGTCGCCCGCACCCGTGGTGTCCACCACCTGCTCCACCGGCTGCGCCGGTACCGCGTACCGTTCCCCGCCCCGTACCGCGCACGCTCCCCGCTCCGCCAAAGTGACCACCACCGTCTCCACCTTGTCCTCCACCGCCGCGATCGCCGCCTCGACATCCGCAGTCTCGGTCAACGCCATGATTTCCGCCTCGTTTGCGAACAGGACGTCGATCATCCCGCCGTCGAACAGGCTATGGAAATCGGCGCGGTGACGCTCGATCACGAACTCGGCCGAAGCGGTGAAGGCGATCTTGCGACCGGCTTCGCGCGCGACCTGGATCGCGGCGCGCATCGCGGCGCGGGGTTCTTCGGGGTCCCAGAGATAGCCTTCGATGTAGAGGTAGGCGGCGTCGGCGATGAGGGCGCGGTCGAGGGCGTCGGCAGGGAGGTAGTGGGAGGCGCCCAGGAAGGTGTTCATGGTGCGTTGGCCGTCGGGGGTGACGAGGATGAGGCAGCGGCCGGTGGAGGGGCCGGCGGGGCGTGCGGGGGTGTCGAAGCGGACGCCGACGGAGCGTATGTCGTGGGCGAAGACCTCGCCCAGCTGATCATCGGCAACCTGCCCGATAAAGGCGCATTTTCCGCCCAGCGCCGCGATGCCGGCCAGCGTGTTGGCAGCCGAGCCGCCGGAGATCTCGCGGCCGGGCCCCATCTTGCCGTACAGCGCATCGGCGTCGTCGGTGGAGAAGACGAGCTGCATCGCGCCCTTCGTCATCCCTTCCTGTGCGAGAAAGGCGTCGTCGGTGTTGGCAAGAATGTCGACCAGCGCGTTGCCGATCGCGACGACGTCGTAGGAAGGTTGAGTCACAAACAGGCTCCGGGAAACAGGCAGAAAGGCGTTGCCGTACCGGGGCGCATCGATGCGTGCAACGACCGATCCGGCGGAGCGGTTGACAGGGCGGCACCGGGACCGCCATCCCGTCCCCCGTGTTCCGCGCCTTCCTCCGCTCACTGGCCCAGTTGGGCGACCCGCCGATCCTGCGGGTGCTGGCGCTGTCGATGGCGTTGACGCTGGCGCTGTTCGGGGTGTTGGGCGTCGGTGTGTGGTGGGGGGTGCAGGCGATGCTGGCCCACTGGATCACATGGGGGGCGGACGGACTGGCGGCGGTGGTGGCGGTGGTCGTCACCGGGCTGGCGCTGTGGCTGCTGTTCCGGGCGGTGGCGATCGCAGTCGTGGGGCTGTTCGCCGATACGGTGGTGGAGGCGGTGGAGGCGCGGCATTATCCGGCCGCCTTGAAGACCGCCCGACCGGTGTCGTTCGCCAAGGGGGCCGCCATGGGCCTGCGGTCGGGGGCCCGCGTGATCCTCGTCAACCTGATCGCGCTGCCGGTCTATCTGGTGCTGCTGGCGACGGGCGTGGGGACGGCGGCGGTATTCTTCCTGGTCAATGGCTGGCTGCTCGGGCGCGACCTGGGCGACATGGTGGCGGTGCGCCATCTGGACGATGCGGGGTTGCGTGCCTGGCGCAAGACGACCCGGGCGGAGCGTTTCCTGCTGGGGCTTGCGGGTACGGCGCTGTTCGTGGTTCCGGTGCTGGCGATCCTCGCGCCGGTCCTCGGAGCGGCGATGGCGACGCATCTCTTTCACCGGAACCGGACATGACGACGATAAGGAACGGGCGGCCCGCATGGACGGCGCCGGCAGTGCTGGGCGCGATGCTGGCCGGGTGCGCGACCCCGGCGACCGTGGCGCAGCCGACGGTGGGGCCGGTGGCGGTGCCCTATACCAGCGTCGGACTGGAGCGGGTGGTGGGACAGGACATGGCCGGACTGGTCAAGCTGTTCGGCCAGCCCGATGCCGATGTGCGCGAAGGCAATGCACGCAAGCTGCAGTTCCAGGGCACGTTCTGCGTGCTGGATGCGTATCTGTACCCCAAGGGATCGGAGCCGCCGCGCGTCACCTATCTGGATGCGCGCGAGCCCGATGGCAGCGCGATCGACCGGGCGAGTTGCGTGGCGGCGCTCGTTCGGCGTGACGGCGGGCGGTAGGCGGTAGGCGGTAGGCGGTAGGCGGTAGGCGGCCGTCCGGACCGAGCCATGCCCGTGAGGCAAGGCTAGGGGCACGGACTTCGACTTCGCTCCGTCCGAACGGCCTTTGATGGCTCTGCCGCCCCTAACGGAGGCCGGTTCTCAGGCGAGGATGTGCATCAGCAGCGGCTGGCCGATGACGCTGGAACTGCCGCGCAGGCGTTCCAGCGCCTGCGCGACGGCGCGTTCGGGACCCTCATGCGTGACGATCGCCACGAGGACGCCGCCGCCCGCGGTCGCGCCGCGCTGGATCAGGCTTTCGATCGAGACACCGGCATCGCGCATCGCCGCGGCGATCTCGGCCAGTACGCCGACCTTGTCCTCCACGGTGAAGCGCAGATAGGCGCGGCCACGACGCTCCCCGGCATCGGCGGGCTTTTCCTGCACCAGCGACGCCGCGGGCATCGCGAAGGCGGGGCCGAACTCGCCGCGGGCGATGTCGATCAGGTCGGCGACCACCGCGCTGGCGGTGGGGCCGTCACCGGCACCGGCCCCCTGGAAGAGCAGGCGGCCGACGAAATTGCCCTGTGCCACCACCGCATTGGTCGAGCCGGTGACGTGCGCCAGCGGATGATCGAGGGGGATGAGATGGGGGTGGACACGCTGGAACAGGCCATGCGGCCCCGCCTCGCCGACGCCGACGAGGCGGACGCGGTAGCCGAGGGCGGCGGCCTCCGCGATGTCGGCGGCGAGGACGTGGCGGATGCCGCTGATCGCGACATCGTCAAAGGCCGGCTGCGTACCGAAGGCGATCGCGGCGAGGATCGACAGCTTGTGCGCGGCATCGACGCCGTCGATGTCGAAGCTGGGATCCGCCTCCGCATAGCCCAGCGCCTGTGCCTCGGCGAGCACCTCGGCAAAGTCGCGGCCCTCCGCCTCCATCTTGGACAGGATGAAATTGCAGGTGCCGTTGAGGATGCCGTAGACGTTGCCGATGACGTTGGCCGCCGCACCTTCGCGCAGGCCCTTGATGACCGGAATGCCGCCGGCCACCGCCGCCTCGAACTTGAGGGGGACGCCGGCCCCTTCGGCCTTTTGCGCCAGTTCCAGCCCGTGATGGGCGAGCATCGCCTTGTTCGCGGTGACGAAGCCGCGCCCGGCGGCAAGCGTGTTGCGGGCCAGCGTCAGCGCCGGACCGTCCGATCCGCCGATCAGTTCGACCACCACATCGGCCTGAGCATGGGTGGCGAGTGCGGCGGTGTCGTCGACCCAGTCGAAACGCGACAGATCGACGCCGCGATCCTTGGTCCGGTCGCGGGCGGATACCGCGACGACCTCGATCGGGCGACCCGCGCGCCGGGTAATCAGGTCGCGATTGGTGTCCAGCAGGCGGATGACACCGCCCCCTACCGTGCCGAGACCTGCCAATGCCACCCGTAGCGCGTCCGCCATCTTCCATCCTTGCTGGTTGAGGTGACCGCCTAGCGGATCGAAACGGTCGCTGTCGAGGCTGTTGGGGATCATTTGTTACGTGGGGCGATACGGGGTGGGGTGCCGGTGGTGCAGATGGTCGCGCGAACCAACCGGTCTCTCGATACGCCGTCTCGGTATGCGGCTGCGCCGCTACTCGACGGCTACTCGAGACGAACGGGTGGGGGGTGGGAGGTGACTGGCGCGGCTTGCGGTGGCGGCGTATAAGGCGTCATGTCCGAACCCGACTTCGTCGTGATCGACGTCGAGACCGCATGTCAGCGTACCAGCAGCATCTGCCAGATCGGCATCGTCGGTTACCGCGACGGGGTCGAGACGTTCACCTATGAATCGCTGGTCGATCCGCTGGATGACTTCAGCCCGTTCAACACGCGCATCCATGGCATCGCCGCGCATCATGTGACCGGCCAGCCGACCTTTGCCATGCTGCATGAGATCGTGGCGGGGCATCTGGGGAACCGGATCACGGTGGCGCATTCCAGTTTCGACAAGGGGGCGCTGGGCCGGGCGTGCACGCTGCACATGCTGCCGCCGATCGCGGCCCGCTGGCTGGACAGCGTGGGCGTCGCGCGGCGGGCGTGGCCGGACCTGCCCAACCACAAGCTGGGCACGCTGGCGCGCCACCTGGGGCTGGAGCATCGTCACCATGATGCGCTGAGCGATGCGCGGGCAGCGGGGCAGGTGGTCCTGCATGCGATGGCCGTGACGGGGTTGACACTGGCCGAGTGGTTCACGCCCCCTCCACGCCGCAAGCGGACTGTTGCGCCGCAGCAACAGATTTCCTCGTTTAGCTGAGGTTCATGCAACCACGCCGGACATTCGCCATTTGAAGCGTCCTCCCCAGCTTATCGGGGGAACGGTCAATGAGGGTATCCCATGCGTAAAATTGCTGTTGCTTTGCTTGTCGCCGGTTCGGCGGTCGCCACCCCCGCACTGGCGCAGTCGGGCGTGAACCCGATCTTCACCGGCCCGCGCGTCGAAGGAACGCTGGGTTGGGACCATGTCGGTGCCGGAAGCAGCGTCGACAACGACAATGACGGTAGCGACCAGAATATCGATGGCCTGCTGTACGGCGGTGGCATCGGTTACGACTTCGCGGCCGGCGGGGCGCTGCTCGGCGTCGAGGGCGAGATCACCGGTTCGACCGCCAAGAGTGATCGCCGCGCCTATGACGACCAGTTCGGGTTCGGCCGGGTGAAGACGGGCCGCGACCTGTATGTCGGTGCGCGTGCGGGCATCATGGCCGATCCGGCGACGCTGATCTACGTCAAGGGCGGCTACACCAACCTGAAGCTGAACGTGCTGGCGGGCAACACCAACACGCAGACTGATACCGGCTTCAAGCTGGACGGCTGGCGTCTGGGTGCCGGTGCCGAGCGCGCGATCAGCGGCAACACCTATGCCAAGCTGGAATATCGCTACTCCAACTACAATCGTGGCCAGATCGACTATGCCACCGGCGCGACCAGCGCGCGCTTCGACGTGGACACCGACCGTCACCAGGTGGTGGCGAGCTACGGCATCCGCTTCTGAGGCTTTCGGCCCTTCCCGCACAGGCGGGGAGGGCCGTTGCCCCTTTAAGAGGTTGTTTGGATATTGGCGAAAGAGCCAATTTCGGACGGTACCAGCCCGCTCCCCCACCCGACCTCCCACAGAGTATCCTTGATGGGAGGTCGGGTGGGGGAGCGGGCTGGTACCGCGAAATGCGCCCACAGCGCATTTCCAAATTGACTCTAAGCCCTGGCCCGTTTCCAGAAGGGCCGCGCGCTGCCCGATTGCAGCACCCCGCGACGGAAGAAGCGCGCCCCCAGCGTCACGAAGATCGCGACCCATAGCGCCTGCCATGCCAGTGCCAGTGCGTGGGGCCACAGGTCCGGGCTGTTGGCGGCATGCCCCGCCATGGCGAAGGGGGAGGACAGCGGAAACACCTCCGCCACCGTCGCGAGCCAGGAGCCGGGACGCCCCGCCGCGGCCGAGGACAGCGCGAACATGCCGACCTGCAACACCGTGATCGGCAGCGACAGCATCTGGATCTCGCGCATGGTCGAGGCCTGTGCGCCGACGCCGAGGAACACCGAGCCGAGCAGCAGATAGGCCATCGCGAAATAGGCGGCGAAGAGCAGCGCGAAGGTGGGGGCGCCGACCGCGGGGGACAGGTCGCCGAATGCGGCGGCGGCGGCGGGCGGCAGGTAGGACAAGGCCTGGCCCACGACGGTGCCCCAGAAGCCGACGAACAGCAGCGCGACGCCGAACATGCCGACCAGCTTGCCCAGGAACACGCTTTCCAGCGGTACGGCGGCGGCGAGGATCTCGATCACCTTGTTGCTGCGCTCCTCCGCCATGGTGCCGACGACCTGGCCGGAAAGGAACAGGGTGAGAAAGAAGATGCCGAACACCGCCAGGAAGGCGGAGCGGTTCTGCCCCCCCTGCGATCCGGTGGTGCGGGTCACGGAGGTTTTCGTCGCCTGCACGCGGGGCAGGCCGCCGTCCAGCGCCTCCGAGGCGAGCGTGCCTTGCGCCAGCAGGGTGAGATAATCGGCGGTGCGCGCGCCGCGCAGGCCATACAGGATCGTCGGCCGGTCGAGCGGGCCATAGAGGACGGCGGAGGCGTCATACGCCTTCGATTCGAAGGCGGCACGCGCCTGTGCCGCGGGGTCGGCGGACGGCGTCAGCGTCATCAGCGCAGGAGGCGCCTCTTCCTGGCGGAACACGCCGCGCAACCGCGTGTCGACCTCCGCGATCGGACGGGCCAGCCGGTCGGGTACGATGGCGACGATGCGCGTCTTGTCCGATGCGCCGTCGGCGACCGCGGCGGCACCCGCACCCCCGATCGCCCCGAACGAGCCCATGATGAGCGGCGCGAACAGGAACAGCAGGAAGATGGGGGTGAAGACGGTGGCGACGAAATCGCGGCGCGCGATGGTCAGCGTCTGGCGGATCAGGCGGCGGGCGTTGCTCATGCGGCCTTCTCCAGCGCTTCGCGGCCGACGATGCGGACGAACGCGTCGTGCAGGCGGGGACGTTCGATCGACAGGCCGGAAATGCCGTGCCCGGCCTCGATCAAGCGGACGAGCAGGGGCTCGATCCCGCCATCGGGCAACTGGAAGCGCCAGCCCGATCCTTCGGACCGCGCATCGGCGGGCAGGAGCGCGGCGATGGCGGGATCGGGGCGGCGCGGCTGGTAATGAACCTGTGAGGGGAGGGTGGCGCGGGCCTCGTCCACCGTGCCCTCAAACCGGCGCTTGCCGCCCGCGATGATCGCCAGACGGTCGCACAGCCGCTCGGCATGCGCCATGACGTGGGTGGAGAACAGGATGGTGGCGCCGCGGTCGCGCTCCGCCAGGATCAGCGCTTCCAGCTTTTCCTGATTGACCGGATCGAGGCCGGAAAAGGGCTCGTCCAGCACGAGGAGCGAGGGGCGGTGGACGACGGAGCCGAGCAGCTGGACAAGCTGCGCCATGCCCTTGGAAAGCTTGCGGATCTTGGTATCGGCGGCGTGGCCGAGACCGGCGGCGTCCAGCATCTCGACGGCACGGGCGCGGCCGGTTTTCCAGTCGAGGCCCCGCAGCGCCCCCATGAAGGCGATCGCCTCGCGCGCCTTCATCGCAGGGTAGAGGCCGCGTTCCTCGGGCAGATAGCCGACCACGTCGCTGGCATCGCGCGGGTGGCGGGTGTTCAGCAGGGCGCGGTGGCCTTCATCCGGCTCGATGATGCCGAGCAGCATGCGCAGCGTCGTCGTCTTGCCCGCGCCATTGGGGCCGAGCACGCCGTAGACCGCGCCGGTCGGCACCGCGATATCCACGCCGTCCACCACCCGACGGTCGCCGAAGCGTTTCACCAGTCCCGAGGCATGTACCGCCCATCGTTCGTCCATGCCCATGTTCCTCCCGCCTTCACGACGTGGTAGCGGGCGGGGGTGCCCCAAGACAAGCTGGAAACCCGGATCAAGGCCAAGGCGGCCGAACTCGGCTTTGCGAGCATCGGCATCGCGCGTGCCGATGCAGCGCCGCACAGTGCCGCACGGCTGCGCGAATGGCTGGCGGACGGGGCGCATGGCTCGATGATCTGGATGGAGGAGCGCGCCCATCACCGCGAAAGCCCGGCCGGACTGTGGCCCGAGGTGCGCACGGTGATCTCGCTGGGCGTCAGCTATGCGCCGAAGGACGATCCGATGAAGCTGGCGGATGCGACCGATATCGGGCGGATCTCGGTCTATGCGCAGGGGGCCGATTATCACGACGTGGTGAAGCGGCAGTTGAAGGCGTTGGGGCGGTGGCTGGTGGCGGAGGCGGCGTGCGAGCTGAAGGTGTTCGTCGATACCGCGCCGGTGATGGAGAAGCCGCTGGCGGAGGCGGCGGGACTGGGGTGGCAGGGCAAGCACACCAACCTGGTGAGCCGTGCACATGGCAGCTGGCTGTTCCTGGGGGCGATCTACACGACGCTGGAGCTGACGCCGGACGTGGCGGGGCGCGATACGTGCGGATCGTGCGATGCGTGCCAGCAGGCATGCCCGACCGCCGCCTTTCCCAAGCCCTACCGGCTGGATGCCCGGCGGTGCATCTCGTACCTGACGATCGAGCACAAGGGGCCGATCCCGGAGGAGTTCCGGGTGGCGATGGGCAACCGCATCTATGGCTGCGACGATTGCCTTGCGGCGTGCCCGTGGAACAAGTTCGCGGTGGCGGCGAGCGCCAACATGGCGTTCCATCCGCGCGCGGAACTGACCGCGCCGGCGCTGGCCGATCTGCTCGACCTGGACGATGCCGGTTTCCGGCAGGTGTTCGCGGGGTCGCCGATCAAGCGGATCGGGCGGGAGCGGATGGTGCGCAATGCCGCGATCGCGGCGGGAAACAGTGGCGAGGATGCGCTGGTGCCGGTGTTGCAGCGACTGGCGACGGATACGTCGGAGACGGTGGCGGAGGCGGCGCGCTGGGCGTTGGAACAGCTAGGAAGGCAGGCAAAAAAATAGCGGCCCGAAAGCCGCTATTTCCCTAGCCGAAGCTATGAACAGCTTAGTTGCTGTCGGCGTCGTCGTCCGAGTCGGCGACCACGACGATACCAGCGACAACAGCCGCCGCAGCGAGAACCGCCACGATCACGCCGCCACCGGCCAGCTCGTTCTTCTTGGCCGAAGCCGAACCAGCGCGGGCCGACTTGGCGACCGACAGGCTGGCAGCCGAGTTCGCCGGAGCGGCGAGAGCCGGAGCAGCCGTCATCGACACGGCAGCAGCAGCTACGAGAAACTTTCCAAGACGCATGATGAACTCCCTTTGTGCTCGTCAGGCTGC
Organism: Sphingomonas sp. GM_Shp_2; assembly: GCF_026540875.1. Lineage (NCBI taxonomy): Bacteria > Pseudomonadati > Pseudomonadota > Alphaproteobacteria > Sphingomonadales > Sphingomonadaceae > Sphingomonas > Sphingomonas sp. GM_Shp_2. Next base: position 33,061 of record NZ_JALNUQ010000012.1, on the reverse strand, counting down.
CCTATGGCAGTGCAGCAAGACCATGACAAGATGCTAGTCGATCGACGCAAATTTGTAATATTTCCATGTTGCGCCGCAGTCACACCCGATCAGGCGGCAGAGGCGACATCGGGGGCCAGTATCGCCTCCAGCGTCCAGCTTTGGTCGTCCTGCAACCCCAGGGCGGTCAGCCGGCCGCTGGTATAGGCGCCGGTATCGATGCCGATGCGGTGGGGAAGCCATTCGACCTCCTCGCTGACGGTATGACCGTGGACGATCCGTTTTTCGAGCAAGCCGCGGTGATCGAGAAAGGGATCGCGGATCCAGCGCAGATCGGCCGGACGCTGCGCATCGAGCGCGACGCCGGGGCGGACGCCGGCATGGACAAAGGCGTAATCGCCGATCACCACCATCGTCTCCAGCGCACGCAGGAACGCCTGATGCTCGGGCGGCACCAGCGTGCCGAGCCGTTCCGCCACCTCGGCATAATCGAGCCGTTCGTAATCGGGCGCCGACAGGCCGTAGCTCAGCATCGTCTCGCGCCCGCCGACGCGGCAGAACAGCCGCAGCGCCTTGGCATCGCCGTCCAGCGCGGAGAGCAGGATCTCCTCGTGATTGCCGGCGATCACGCGCACGTCGCGGCCGGTTTGCGACAATTGCAGCAGGCGCGTCACCACGCCGGCCGAGTCGTCGCCCCGGTCGACCAGATCGCCCAGAAAGATGAGCGTGGTTTCGGCCGGACCGCGGCCCGCGTCATCGGCGTCGATCTGCGCCAACAGCAGGTCGAGCAGGTCGAGCCGACCATGGACATCGCCGATCGCATAAACGCGCTGACCGGCGGGAATGGCCGCGTTGGCATCGGATGACCCGCGCCGGCGGCTTCGAAGGAACTTGGCGATCATCGGGCTGCTTCACTGTGGCAGGACCCATGGCCCATAAGCCCTTGGCCTCCGTACCGCAACGTGCGCGGCGACGATGGTCCCCCGCGCCGCCGGCGTGCAGCCGGCCGGTCAGGCAGCCGGTCAGGCCGGGGCGAGTGGCTGATCCGGCCAGAGCCCGCGCGTGTCGAGCACCCGCTTGCCCCGGCGTTCCTCCAGCGGGATCGAGCGGAACAGGTCGTGATCGACCAGCACGATCAGCACGGGGCAGGTTTCCAGCGCGGTATCGATATCGACCAGCGTGGCACCGGTATCGGCCAGTGTCGGCGGCAGCGCCTGTGCGTAGGGCTCGACCACGCGGATGCGGTCGGCATGGCTTCGTGCAAGCGCCTGCACGACGCGCAGCGCAGGGCTTTCGCGGAAATCGTCGATATTGGCCTTGAAGGCGAGGCCGAGACAGGCGACGGGCGCGTCGCCGGTGGCGGCGAGCAATGCCTCCGCCTGTGCGACCACATGATCGGTCTTGCCGTCGTTCACCTCGCGGGCGGTGCGGATCAGCGGTGTCTCTTCGGGCGCGGCGGCGACGAGGAACCACGGGTCGACCGCGATGCAATGGCCGCCGACACCGGGGCCGGGCGACAGGATGTTGACGCGCGGGTGGCGATTGGCGAGGCGGATCACCTCCCACACATCGACGCCGAGCCGGTCGGCAACGAGGCTGAGTTCGTTGGCAAAGGCGATGTTGACGTCGCGAAAGGCGTTTTCGGTCAGCTTCGTCATTTCGGCGGCGCGTGCGGTCGTCGTGACGCAGGCGCCGCGCACGAAGCGGCGGTAGAAGGCGAGCGCCTTTCGCGCACAGCGCGGGGTGATGCCGCCGATCACCCGGTCATTGTCGATCAATTCCACCAGGATGCGGCCGGGCAGCACGCGTTCCGGGCAATAGGCGATGGAGATATCCGGCTGGTCGGTGCAGCGACCGGGGACCTTCAGGTCGGGGCGCAGCTGCGCGATCAGGTCGCGGACCTGTTCGGTGGTGCCGACCGGAGAGGTCGATTCGAGGATGATCGTGTCGCCCGCCTTCAGCACGGCGGCGATGCTGGTCGCGGCTTGCAGGACATAGGCGATATCGGGCTGGTGATCGTCCGCGAACGGCGTCGGCACGGCGATGACGAAGATGTCGGCGGGTGCCACCTCGGTGGAGGCGCGCAGCGTACCGCGGGCGACGACGCCCGAGACGAGGCCGTCGAGATCGACCTCCTCGATATGGACGCGGCCTTCGTTGACGGTGTCGACCACGGTGGCGCTGACATCGATGCCCAGCACGCGGGCGCCCGTGCGGGCGATCACCGCGGCGGTGGGCAGGCCGATATAGCCCAGCCCCATGACGACGACGTTCAATTCAGGCGCGCCCAGCATCGGCGATGATCCTCGCTATCCGTGTCGCCGCCTGGCCATCGCCGAAGGGATTGTGCGCGCGGGCCATGGCGGCATATGCCCCGCTATTGTCGAGAAGCGTGAAAACTTCGGAAACGATGCGGTTTTCATCGGTACCGACCAGCCGGGCGGTGCCGGCCGCGACCCCCTCGGGGCGTTCGGTGGTTTCGCGCATGACCAGCACCGGCTTGCCGAGCGCCGGCGCCTCCTCCTGCACGCCGCCCGAATCGGTCAGAACGATGTCGCAGAGTTCGAGCGCGCGCACGAAATGCGGATAATCGAGCGGCGGGATGCGCCAGACATTCCCGCGCTCGCCCAGCACGGCATCCATGACGCTGCCCACCGAGGGGTTCGGGTGCATGGGAAAGAGCAGGGCGACATCCTCGCGGTCGGCGATGCGGCCGATGGCGCGGGCGATCGCCCCCATGCCATCCCCGAAGTTTTCGCGGCGGTGGGTGGTGACGAGGACGAGGCGGCGGCCGGCCAGGCGATCGGCGATGGGGTCGAGCCCGGCGGCCAGCATCGGGTCGGCGGCGATGCGGGCTCGCGTCCAGAGCAGCGCATCGATCACGGTGTTGCCGGTGACATGGATGGCACCCGGATCGATCGTTTCGCGGCGCAGCGCCTCTGCGGCGGTGTCGGTGGGGGCGAAATGCCAGGTGGCGATGGGCGCGACGATGCGGCGGTTCACCTCCTCCGGCCAGGGATGGTAGATGTCGCCGGAGCGCAGGCCCGCCTCGACATGGGCGACGGGCAGCTTGCGGTAATAGGCGGCGAGCGCGCCGGCCATCGCGGTGGCGGTGTCGCCCTGCACGACGACGAGGTCGGGGCGTTCGGCATCCATGACCTCGCCAAGGCCGGTGAGCAGGCGCGCGGTGAGCCTGTCGAGCGTCTGGCCCGGCTCCATCAGGTCGAGGTCGATATCGGGCGCGAGATCGGCGATCGCCAGCACCTGATCGAGCAGGCCGCGATGCTGCGCCGTGACGCAGGTGCGGACGCGCAGGGCCGGCTGGTCGGCCAGGGCGCGGACCACGGGAAAGAGCTTGATGGCCTCTGGCCGGGTGCCGAAGATGACGAGAACGGTGCGCTGTGTCATGAACCAAGCATAGGCCGGCGTTGTTTAAGAGCGTGTCAATTCTGGACGCAATCGGATTTGCCGCAAGCAGAACCGCACGCTAGGCGCAATGAACTGAATCTCATGGAGAATTTCATACGATGACCATCAAGCCGCTCCGCAAGGCCGTGTTTCCGGTCGCGGGCCTGGGCACGCGCTTCCTGCCGGCGACCAAGGCCATGCCGAAGGAAATGCTGACCGTCGTCGACAAGCCGCTGATCCAATATGCGGTGGAAGAGGCGCTGGAAGCCGGGATCGAGCAGATCATCTTCGTCACCGGTCGCGGCAAGGGCGCGCTGGAGGATCATTTTGACGTTTCCTACGAACTGGAAGCGACGATGAAGGCGCGCGGCAAGTCGATGGCGCTGATCGAGGGCATTCGCCAGAAGCCGGGCAGCCCCGTCTATGTCCGCCAGCAGGAGCCGCTGGGCCTGGGCCATGCGGTGTGGTGCGCGCGCGAGATCGTCGGCGACGAGCCGTTCGCGGTGCTGCTGCCCGACGAGCTGATGGTCGGCACCCCCGGCTTCCTGTCGCAGATGGTGCAGGCCTATAACCGGGTCGGCGGTAACCTGGTCGGTGCGCTGGAAGTGGCGGACAGCGAGACCGACAAATACGGCATCATTTCGCCCGGCACGCGCGACGGCGCGCTGACCGAGGTGAAGGCGCTGGTGGAGAAGCCGGCGCGAGGAACCGCGCCGTCGAACCTGATGATCCCCGGCCGCTACATCCTGCAGCCCGACGTGATGCGCATCCTGGAAAAGCAGGAAACGGGTGCGGGCGGCGAGATCCAGTTGACCGACGCGATGGCGCAACTGATCGGGACGCAGCCCTTCCACGGCGTGACGTTCGACGGCGACCGGTACGATTGCGGCGACAAGGCGGGGTATGCGCAGGCGAACTTCGCGCTGGCGCTGGCCCGCGCGGATATCGGGCCGGCGGTGCGCGACTTCGCGCGCAATCTGCTGGCTTGAGGTGACGGGCGCAGGGCGGCGACGATGCCGCCCTGCGCCGCTCAGAATGCGTTGCGGTGGAGAACGACGCGGAAGGTCATCGCGATGATCTTCAGGTCGCGCCAGATCGACCAGCGTTCCAGATATTCCAGATCGGCCTGGAGGCGGTTCTTCAGATCATCCTCGATGATCGTCGCACCGCGATAGCCGCGCACCTGTGCCAGTCCGGTCAGGCCGGGCTTGGCGGCGTGGCGGTGCCAGTAGCGGCCGTCGACTTCCCAGAACAGCTTCTCGGCCGCGCGGCTGCCCAGCGCATGCGGGCGGGGACCGACGATGCTCATGTCGCCCTTCAGCACATTGAAGAGCTGGGGCAGCTCGTCCACGCTGGTCTTGCGCAGGATCGCGCCGACGGGGGTGATGCGGTCGTCGTCGCGGCTGGCGGAACGGGTCCCGGCGCTGTCGCAGCCCTCGACCCGCATGCTGCGGAACTTCCAGATGCGGAACATGCGGTTGGCGCGGCCGATGCGAACCTGCTTGAACAGGACGGGGCCGGGGGAGTCGTATTTGATGGCGAGCGCGGCCATGGCGAGCAGCGGGGCGAGAAGCAGGATCGCGGCGAGCGACAGGGCGATGTCGAACACCCGCTTCACGAAGCGTTCGAACAGGCCGAGCGGGCCGGCGGCGACGATGACCGTTGGGGTCTTGGCGTAGGACGAGGCGCCGAGCGGGGCGAGGGTTTCCAGTTCGGGCAGGAACATCTCGGCCTGGACGTTGGCGCCCTTCAGCGCATGCGCCCAGGCGGTGCGCTGCTCGGGCGCGCAGGCGACGATGACGCGGTCCGCGCCGGACAGCGTCTCGGCCAGGCGGTCATACATCATCGGGTCGTGCCGGTCGGGGTCGAAGCCGTCGGCCGCGTTCAGGATCATCGAGAAGTCGTGGGTCGGCAGGGGCACGCGCCCGTCATGCAGCAGCATGACATTGAACGGGCGACCACCGACCAGCGCGGGCATGTTGCGCACGAACAGGTAGCGCGAGATCGCGACCATGACGAGGGTGGCGGCAGTGCCGATCGAGACCACCAGCCGCGGAAAGTGATCGGTCGCACGGAAGCAGAAGGCGACCAGGATCACCGCGCAGACGGCGACGGCGGCGGTCTGCACCCCCTTGATCGCGGCGCGCGACGGCTCCTGGAGGTTCCGGGCGTCATAGGCATGCATGTAGAAGGCGGTGAACATGTAGAGCGGCAGCACCGCCGCGACGATGAACGCCCAGTGGGTGGTGCCGGGCTGTGCCTCGCGCGCCCATGCCGCCAGCGCGAAGCCGAGGACGAGGCAGGCGGCATCGAGGGCCACAAGGCCGCAGAACACGCGCGCGCGCAGCGTGGCGGCGGGCGGCTGCCAACGCGACGCCTGTGGCGGCGGCGCGGCCGGAAAAGCCTGTTGGGCGTGATGGGTCATAAGCTGCAACGCTCCCGCCTTCACGTCTGCCGGCGAGTGGCCGGCGGCACGATGATACGCTACTCGAAGCAGGGGGACGGATAAGTTCATCCCGCACCGCAACATGGATGCTGTAGGACGAAACTTCGTCGATCCCAAAGGGGGTTGGCGGGCAGAATGCGGTCAATCCTGTTGACCGGTGCGAAAGGTGCGGCATGCCGATGCCAGGCGCGGTCGCCGGAGCGACTTCGGCCGGTGCTTCAATCGGTTACGGCAAGACTCGAGGGGCCGCAGGCGCGGCAGCCGGGGTCCTTGGGCAGGCGCAGGGTGCGGTAGCGGGCGGCGAGCAGGTCGGCGATCAGGAGCGTGCCGGCCGGGTCCTCGCCAAAGGGGGCGACGGCGCGGATCGCCTCCAGCGCGGCGAGGCTGCCGATCATTCCGGTGACGGGGCCGAGAATGCCGGCGTCGGCGCAACTGAGCGCGGCGGCGTCGGGCGTGTCGCCGACGAAGCAGCGATAGCAGGGGCGGCCGGGCTCCCACCCGCGATAGACGGCGAGCTGTCCCTCGAACTGGCCGACTGCGGCAGAGACGAGGGGGACGCGCAGTCCAAGCGCCGCATCGGCGACGGCCAGGCGGGTGTCGAAATTGTCGCTGCCGTCGATCACCACGTCGGCGCGGGTGACGAGCGCGGGGGCTGTCGCGGCGTCGATGCGAAGGCGCTGCGTCTCGACCGCGACATGGGGGTTGCGCGCGGCGACAAAGGCAGCGGCGGCGTCGACCTTGGGCTGGCCGACCTGCGTCACATCGTAGAGCGTCTGGCGCTGGAGATTGGACAGGTCGACGCGGTCGTCATCGACCAGGATCAGGCGGCCGATGCCGGCGCCCGCCAGATAGGGGATGGCAGGGGCTCCGATGCCGCCGGCACCGATGAGGAGCACGGTGGCGCCCTTCAGCCGCATCTGCCCGGCGCCGCCGATTTCCTTCAGGATGATCTGGCGGGCGTAGCGGGTGAGTTCGTCGTCGGAGAGGCTCACCATTGATAGGTGATCGTCGCCTTGTACCAGCCGGGGCGCAGCGAGGCGGTCCGGACCGTACCGGTGCGCACCATCGTCGAGACATAGCCGGCGGTATATTGTTCGACGGTGGGGCAATCGATCGCTTGCGGCAGCGCGCGACGCACCGTGCCGTCGGCGGCGAGCAGCAACGCCACGGGAGCGACGACCTGCGAGCGGCCATCGGGAAGCGGATCGGCCTTGCAGCGGCCGGCGGCAACCTCGGCGCGGGCATAGGTGATGCGCTCGCCGGCATTTTCGGGAAGCGGCAGCAGCGGCAGCGCGGTCCAGTCGGCGGGGGGCGTTTCCGCGGCCGGCACCTGGAGCGCGGCGAAGAGCAGGAGCGCGATCACCGGCCGGTTGACCCGAAGCCGCCGGCACCGCGATCGGTGTCGTCGAGCGCATCGACCTCGGCAAGCAGCGCGCGCTGTACGGGGGCGGGGACGAGTTGCGCGATACGATCGCCGCGCGACACCTCGAACGGCTCCTGTCCGAGATTGGCGAGGATCACCTTCACCTCGCCGCGATAATCATGGTCGATGGTGCCCGGCGTGTTGAGGCAGGTGACGCCGTGCCTGAGCGCAAGTCCGGAGCGGGGGCGGACCTGTACCTCATAGCCGGCCGGGATGGCGAGCGCGAAGCCGGTCGCCACCGCCGCGCGCGCGCCGGGCGCGAGCGTCAGCGACTCGGCGGCGACCACGTCCAGCCCGGCGGCACCGGCCGTCGCATAAGCGGGGAGCGGCAGGCCCTCGCCATGGGGCAGGCGGCGCAGGCGAAGAGCGATCGGATCGGTCATGACGCACCTTGTAGCGCATTTGCAATGCGTTGCGCGAGCCTGGTGGCGACGGTCGATTTGGGCAGCCGTTCCCAGCTTTCGACGCCGTCCACGGTGATCAGATGGACGGCATTCGCGTCCGTGCCGAACACGTCGGCCGAGACGTCGTTGGCGACGATCCAGTCCGCGCCCTTGCGGGTCCGCTTGGCGGTCGCGTGCGCGACCACGTCCTGCGTTTCGGCGGCGAAGCCGATGACGAGGCGCGGCCGGCGCGGCGAATGACCAAGGGTGGCAAGGATGTCGGGGTTTTCGACCAGCGTGAGGGCCGGGGGGGCGCCGTCGCCCTTTTTCACCTTCTGGCTGGCGGCCTCGACCCGCCAGTCGGCGACGGCGGCCACCATGACGGCCGCGTCGGCGGGCAGGGCCGCCTCGACCGCGGCGGCCATGTCGAGGGCGCTTTCCACGTCGATCCGGTCGACACCCGGCGGCGTCGGAAGCGTCACCGGGCCGGAAATCAGCGTGACGCGGGCACCAAGGCCGGCGAGTGCCGCGGCGATGGCATAGCCCTGCCGCCCCGAGGAGCGGTTGGCGATGTAGCGGACGGGATCGATCGCTTCGTGCGTCGGCCCGGCGGTGACCAGGATGTGGCGGCCGGAGAGCGAGGGCTGCGCGCTGGCGAACTGCGCGTCGACCGCGTTGGCGATCGCCTCCGGCTCGGGCAGGCGGCCGGGGCCATATTCGCCGCAGGCCATTGCGCCCTCGTCGGGAGCCATGACGGTGATGCCGTCGGCGCGAAGCTGCGCGACGTTGCGCTGCGTGGCGGGGTGCAGCCACATGCGGACGTTCATCGCAGGGGCCGCGAGCACGGGCTTGTCGGTGGCGAGCAGCAGCGTGGTGGCGAGGTCGTTGGACAGGCCGGCGGCCATGCGGGCGAGCAGGTCGGCGGTGGCGGGCGCGACGACGACCAGATCGGCCTCCCGGCTGAGCCGGATATGCCCCATCTCCGCCTCGTTCTTCAGGTCCCACAGGCTGGTATGGACCTGATCCTCGGTCAGGGCGGCCAGCGTCATGGCGGTGACGAAATGGCTGCCGCCCTCGGTCAGCACGCAGCGCACCGCATAGCGGCGGCGGCGGAGCAGGCGGATCAGCTCGCACGCCTTGTAGGCCGCGATGCCGCCGCCGACGATCAACAGGATACGCTTCATCGTACCACCCGTGTAACCGTGATGCGCCGCGCGTCACGCGCCGAGCCGATCAGGTCGCGCAGGCCATCGACGGCGAAGAGCAGGCCGATGGGGACGAGCGGTGCGATCAGCAGTACCCAGTAGAAATTGTCGGCGCGCGCGAAGAGCATCAACAGCAGCGCATAGCCCGCAATCACCGAGCCGGTCCGCCGCGCGACGGCATCGTCCCACGCCACCCAGCCGAACAGCGCCAGCACCACGCCGACCGCGGCGACGACCATGGGCAGCAGGGCGAGCGCGGTGGCGCCGGCGATCGCCTGCACAACAAAGCCGGGGCCCATCAGTCCGGTCCAGCCCGGCGAGACGGGGTCGAGCGGCTTGACGACGAGCGAGACGGCATAGGCATGGGCCGCGACCGCAACGGCCAGAACGGCGAGCGCGATCCCCCAGCCCCGCAACTCGCGCACAGCACCGCTGCGCCACGCCCATGCGGCCATGACCAGCAGATACAGCGCCGCCGTTTCGCGAATCAGGGCAGCGGCAAGGCCGAGTGCGGCGGCCTCCGCCCAGCGGCCTTGCGCATGGCGACCCAGCGACCAGGCGATCAGCAGTCCGGCCCAGCTTTCGTGGAACCAGGCGAGCGACGGCTGGACGACGACGAACACTCCGGCGAGCAGCACCAGCATGGCGCCACCGCGGGCGAGCGGATTGGCGACGGCGACGCGCAGCCGCGGATACCAGCTCGCGATCACCGCCAGGGCCAGCCCCCACAAGGCGCCGAGGAGCAGCCAGTGCGGCAGGGCGGCCTGCACCACCGCCAGCGTCGGCAGGCGAAAGGCGATAAAGGGCCTCAGCGGATAGCCGCCGGCGCGCAACTGGTCCGCCAGCGCGGGATAATAGTGGCCGCCATGGCGCAGCGCCTCCACGACGCCGCTATAGAGCGCGATATCGGTCTGGCCGTTGGTGGGTGCATCGCCGGCCAGCGGCGCGGCACCGAGCGCGGTCAGGCCGATCAGCAACAGGACGACGAGTGCCGCCAGCACGACCCGCGCGGTGCGCGCCTCCACCCCGCCGAACCGGGTCGGTTGGGCAAGGATCAGGGGACGGGAGGCGCGGCGGGGCATGATGTCGGCCCGGTTACCGCAGCAGCGCCGCCAGCGTGGCGGCGACACCGGCCGCGCCCGACAGAGCGGCGACGAGCGCATAGCGCCAGCCGCCACCAATGCGCACCACCTCGATCTCCTTCAGCGGCGGGGCCGGGGGCTCGCCACCCGGTGCCGGATAGCGCGCCTCGATCCGGCGGACGAGTTCGGGCAGGCGGGCGAGCGTGCGCACGTCCTGGATCAACCGGTCGGCGACATAGGCCTCCGGCCCCAATTCGGTGCGGATCCATTCGCGCACGAAGGGTGCGGCCGAGTCCCACAGGTTGATGTTGGGATCGAGGCTGGTCGCCACGCCCTCCACCATCACCATCGTTTTTTGCAGGAGCAGCAGATGCGGCTGCGTCACCATGTCGAAGTCGCGGGTGATCGAGAACAGGCCGTCCAGCATCATGCCGATCGACATGTCCTTGACCGGCAGGCCGCGCATCGGCTCGCCAACGGCGCGCAGCGCGGTGGCGAATTCGGCGACATTGTGGTGCGCGGGCACATAGCCCGCCTCGAAATGGATTTCGGCGACGCGCTTGTAGTTGCCGGTGATCAGGCCGTAGAGGATCTCGGCCAGCCAGACACGCGCGCGCCGGTCGATCCGGCCCATGATGCCGAAGTCGATCGCGGCGATCTTGTTGCCGGGCAGCGCAAACAGGTTCCCCTGGTGCATGTCGGCGTGAAAGAAGCCGTCGGCGATCGCCTGGCGCAGGAAGGCACGAACCAGCGTCTGCGCCAGCCTGGGCAGGTCATATCCCGCATCGACCAGCGCCTGCCGGTTGGACAGCTTGATCCCGTCGATCCATTCGACGGTCAGCACCTTGGCGGTGGAACGCTGCCAATCGATCTTGGGGATGACGAAATCGGGCTCGGCGGTCATCCCCTCGGCGAGTTCGGAGGCAGAGGCCGCCTCGCGCCGGAAGTTCAGTTCGCGCAAGGTCCAGCGGCGGAAATTCTCAACCGTCAGGCGGGGACGAAGACGGGCGGCCTCGCGGCTCATCCCCTCCACCTGTGCGGCGGCCCATTGATAGGTGTCGATCGCGCGGGTGAAATCGTCCTCCACGCCGGGGCGCAGCACCTTGACCGCGACCTGCCGGCCATCGGTGGTGATCGCGCGGTGGACCTGCGCGATCGAGGCGGCGCCGACCGGCATTTCCTCGATCCGCGAGAACAGCGCGGAGGGCGGGCGGCCGAAGCTGGCCTCCATCGCCGCGCAGATCGTCTCGAACGGGACGGGGGGCAACTGATCCTGGAGGCGCAGCAGGTCGTGTGCCGCTTCCTCGCCGACGAGATCGGGGCGGGTGGCGAGCGTCTGGCCGAGCTTGATCGCGGCGGGGCCGATCGCCTGAAACGCGTCCGCATAGGCAGGCTTGGCCGGCTGACGCGCCCCGAAGCGGGCGACGCGCGCCAGCCGGCGGACGGGGGCGGGGGTGTTCGGATCCCGCTCGATCCCGCGCAGCGCGCCGTGGCGGGCGAGCGTGCGACCCCATTTCAGCAGGCGCCAGAGATGCGTGACGGACGTGGTCATGCGGTGGTTACTTCCCGTCCCGAAGGCGGAACGGGAGGGTGGCTGCGCGCATCAGATCTTCCAGCCGGAATGGATCGCGACCAGCCCGCCCATGATCGGCTCCACCTTGGTTTCGATGAAACCGGCGTCCCGGATCATCCGCTCGAAGGTCGGCATGTCCGGGAAGCGGCGGATCGATTCGATCAGGTAGCGATAGCTGTCGGCGTCGTTCGCCAGCAATTGCCCGAGGCGGGGCACCAGCTTGTGCGAATAGCTGTCATAGACCTCGGCGAAACCCGGCCACTGGGTGGTCGAGAATTCGAGGCAGAAGAAGCGTCCGCCGCGACGCAGAACCCGGTGCGCTTCGCGCAGGGCCTTGGGAATGTCGGTGACGTTGCGGATGCCGAACGCGATCGTATAGGCGTCGAAGAACCGGTCGGGGAAGGTCAGCGTCTCCGCATTCGCCTCGGTCCAGACCAGGCCGTCGATGCCGCGTTCCTGCGCACGCTTCATGCCGACGTCGAGCATCGCGGGGTTGATGTCGGCCACCGTCACGCTGGCACCCGATTCGGCGAGGCGGAAGGCGATGTCGCCGGTGCCGCCCGCCATGTCGAGGATCTGGTCGGTCCGGCGCGGTTTCACGCGGCGGACGAAGCGGTCCTTCCACAACCGGTGCATGCCGCCCGACATCGCGTCGTTCATCAGGTCGTAGCGGGCCGCGACGTTGGTGAAGACGCCGCCGACGCGGGCAGTCTTCTCGGCGGGGGTGACGTCTTCGTAGCCGAAGGAGACGGTTTCGCTCATGACCATCGCCCTAGCCCGCCCTTGAGGCGGGGGCAAACGCTACCTAGTTTTGCAGGCACATGCCCGAGCTTCCCGAAGTCGAAACCACCGTGCGCGGGCTGACCCCCGTGCTGTCCGGCCAGCGGCTGACCCTGGTCGAGACGCGCCGCGCCGACCTGCGCCGCGCCTTCCCCGTCGACCTGCGCCAGCGGATGACGGGGGCGGTGGTGACGTCGCTGGGGCGGCGCGCCAAATACGGGCTGATCGACACCGATCGCGGCGACACGATGATCTTTCACCTAGGCATGTCGGGCCGGTGGCGGATCGATCCCGGCGAGGCGCAGCCGCACGACCATCTGGTAATCGAGACGGAGGCCGGGCGGCGGCTGGCGCTGAACGATGCGCGGCGATTCGGCTTTGTCGATCTGGTCCGAACGACGGCGCTGGACGCCTATCCGCCCTTTGCCGCGATGGGGCCGGAGCCGCTGGGGCCGGCATTGACCGGCGCCTATCTGCACGACGCGCTGAAGGGGCGGGCGGCGCCGATCAAGGCGATGCTGCTCGACCAGCGGATCGTGGCGGGGCTGGGCAACATCTATGTGTGCGAGGCGCTGAACGTCGCGAGGATCGCGCCGGGGCGTGCGGGCGGCCAGATCGCGCGGGCGCGGCTCGACCGGCTGGTGGAGGCGATCCGCAGCGTGCTGGAGGCGGCGATCGCGGCGGGGGGATCGTCTTTGCGCGATTATGTGCGCCCCGATGGCGAACTGGGCTATTTCTCCAAGGAATGGCGCGTCTATGGACGCGAGGGTCAGGGGTGCCCGTGCGGCACGACCGTGCAGCGCCGCGTCGATTCGGGACGGTCGACCTTCTGGTGCCCCGCCTGCCAGAAAGGTTGACGCCCGCAAGCCGGCCGGGTAAGGGCCGCGGCTTCAAAGACGGTGCGCTGGCATCGCTTTTCCCTTTGTTCGAGATTTAGAGGAAACCATGGCGAACACGCCGCAGGCCAAGAAGCGCATCCGTCGTAACGACCGTCGTGCAGAGATCAACGGAGCGCGCATCGGCCGCATCCGCACCTTCGTGAAGAAGGTGGAAGCCGCGCTCGCCGCCGGCGACAAGCCCGCCGCCACCACGGCGCTGGCCGCAGTGCAGCCGGAGCTGGCACGCGGCGTCGCCAAGGGCGTACTCCACAAGAACACCGCCAGCCGCAAGTTTTCGCGGCTGACGAAGCGCCTCGCCGCGCTCGCCTAACCCGTTCCTCGAACGGGAAAAGATGGACCCGCCGGGGGGCGACCCCGGCGGGTTTTTTCGTCGCCCGCGCGGGAACGAAATCGACCTTCGTGCAACGGCAGGATCTGCCGCGATTCGAGTGCGCGGCGGAAACGCGGACGTGCGCCAGGCCTATGGTTAATCGTGCAATTTCAATGACTTACACGATTGTTGGACGCGTTTCTGCGCTCCAGGGGCTGTCAATCCGGTTTATTTCAGAAATGTGGCCGCGAGCGGACTTGATCGAGAGGCCCCAAGCTTCATAATCAGGCCCTCGCCAGCGGTGACCATCGCTGCGTCATGAACATGAATGTGGGCAAGCCGGGCGACCTGTTGGTCGTCCAACGGGGGCTTTTGTCCTGTATCGATTTACACGGCCGGGCGCCTTTCGCGTGCCCGCCGGAGGTGGAGTGCGCGCGTGACGAATTGGCAAGCCTCGCAAGCGACGTCGGACCAGGCCCGGGCCTGGGCGCGCGTTCGCGCGAGCTTGCGCGAGTCGGCAGGCGCGCGGTTGTTCGACCAGTGGCTGAAGCCGATGGAACTGATCGAGGGCGACGAGCCCGACACGGTCCGCCTGGCGCTGCCGTCCGCCTTCATGACCAACTGGGTGCGCAGCCATTATGCGGACCGGTTGCATCTGGAATTCAAGGCGGCGCTGCCGGGCCTGCGCGCAGTGGTGGTCGAAACGCGCATGCCGTCGCGCACCGCTGCCGTGCTGACCGCCAGCACGCCGGTGGCATCGGCGCCGCGCACCCTGACCCCGGAAAGCCCGCGACCGGCACCGACGCTGTTCGAGGCACCCGCACCGGTCGCCCCTGCACCGGTCCCGGCCGCACCGGCACCGGCACCGGTGGTGACGATCACCACCGACCGGCCGCCGCTGGACCCGCGCCTCACCTTCGACCGGTTCGTGGTCGACGGATCGAACCGGGTCGCGTTCAACGCCGCCCTGGCGCTGGCCGAGCCGGGCGTGCCGCGTTTCAGCCCGCTGTTCCTTCATGGTGGCACCGGGCAGGGCAAGACCCACCTGATGCATGCGGTCGGTCATGCCTTTCAGGCGAACGAGCCGGGTGCGGCGGTGCTGTGCATGTCGGCCGAGCGATTCATGTTCGAGTTCGTCGCCTCGATGCGCGCACGCGATACCTTTGCATTCAAGCAGCGGCTGCGCTCGGCCGACCTGCTGCTGATCGACGATCTGCAATTCATCGCGGGCAAGGACGCGACCCAGGAAGAATTCTTCCACACGGTCAACGAGATCGTCGGTGCGGGCAAGCGGCTGGTGATTTCGGCGGATCGCTCGCCGCAATCGCTGGACGGGGTCGAGCCGCGCATCCTGAGCCGGTTGGGGGCAGGGCTGGTCGCCGACATCAAGGCGCCCGACCTGGTGCTGCGCCGCACGATCCTGGAGCGCAAGGTGCGCGACCTGCCGGCGCAGACGATTCCGGCGGATGTGCTGGATCTGCTCGCCTCGCGCATTCACGCCAATATCCGCGAGCTGGAAGGCGCGCTGAACCGCGTCGTTGCCTATGCGCAGCTGACCGGCGACACGATCGACCTGGAGTTCGCCACCGCCACGCTGGGCGACATGCTGCGTCACACACAGCGCCGCATTACCATCGACGAGATCCAGAAGCTGGTGAGCGCGCATTTCGAATTGAAGCCGCTCGATCTGGTTTCCGCGCGTCGCAGCCGCGCCATCGCCCGACCGCGCCAGATCGCCATGTATCTGGCCAAGCGGCTGACGACGCGGTCGCTGCCGGAGATCGGGCGCAAGTTCGGCGGGCGCGACCACTCGACGGTGATCCATGCGGTCAAGAAGATCGAGCAGTTGCGCGATACCGATCGTGACATCGACAATGCGGTGCGCGTGCTGATGCGCGAGCTGGAAGGCTGATCTCTTCGCGGCGTCGCGGGAATTTTAGCGCAGCATGTGATCGCAGGCGTGGATGAGGTTCACGCGAAGCCGCGAAGGGAATGTAGAGCCGAGCGTCGTGCGGAGGCGCAGAGGGCGCAACGGCGTTGCGTCCGGGGCGATTACGGGGTTGGTCGCGGACGCTGCTGCTGTGTCCTGATCGGGCCCCTGGCGCCGACGGAACTACGGGGTGGCAGGCAGCCACCCCTGAAAGGTCAGATTTGCAGGCCGACCGCGTCCTGTGCCGCCCGTAAGGTGGGGGCGGCGAGAGCGCGTGCCTTTTCGGCGCCTGCCTCAAGGGCCTGGGCTACGGCGGTTCGGTCGTTCAGCAGGGCGACCATCCGGTCGCGGATGGGGCCGAGCGCGGCGATGGCGACGTCGGCGAGGACCGGCTTGAACTGGCCGAAGCCCTTGCCCTGATGTTCGGCCAGCACGTCGGCCGGAGTCGTGCCGGCAAGCGCGGCGTAGATCGTCACCAGATTGCGCGCCTCTGGACGGTCGGCCAGTTCGGCCATCGTCGCGGGCAGTTCGGCTGGATCGGTCTTCGCCTTGCGCAGTTTTTGCGCGATCGCATCGTCGCTGTCGGTCAGGTGGATGCGGCTGGCCTCGGACGGGTCCGACTTGGACATCTTGGCCGAGCCGTCGCGCAGGGACATGATGCGCGGTGCCGCCTTGCTGACCAGCGGTTCGGGCAGCACGAACACTTCCGAGCCGAAATCGGTGTTGAACTTGGTCGCGATGTCGCGGGCGAGTTCGAGATGCTGCTTCTGATCCTCGCCGACAGGGACGTGGGTGGTGCGATAGACCAGCACGTCGGCCGCCATCAGCACGGGATAGGCGTAAAGGCCGATGCTGGCGCCTTCGCGGTTCTTGCCCGCCTTGTCCTTGAACTGCGTCATCCGGTTCAGCCAGCCGATGCGCGCCGTGCCATTGAGGATCCAGGTCAGCTCGCTATGCGCGGGCACACGCGCCTGGTTGAAGAGGATCGAGCGGGCCGGATCGATGCCCGACGCGAGCAGCGCGGCCGCCATCTCGACCGTGTTGTTCGCCAGTTCCTTCGGGTCGATCGCGACGGTCAGCGCGTGAAGATCGGCGAGGAAGAACAGGCAGTCGTCGCCCGCCTTCATCGAATCCTGCATCGCCACCCACTGCTTGATCGCGCCCAGATAGTTGCCGAGGTGGAGATTGCCGGTGGGCTGGATGCCGGAGACGACGCGCATGACTTACCTTTTGATGAGCTTCCTGAGCTCCGCGATCCGGAACGCGCCGGTGGCGAAGCTGGCCGCGGCATAGACGAGGACGCCGGTGCCGACCAGTATGATGAGCGCGCCCCAGCGTTGAAGGCTGGACCCGGTGACATAGGGTTGGAAGAGGTCGTTCAGGAACCACATGGTGGCGCCCATCAGGAGGGCGGCGACGATGAGGCGGGGGGTGCGGCGGCGGAGTTGCGGGTCAGCGACGAACTGGCCGCGGCGGGCGAGCGTGCGATAGAGCAGGGCGACGTTGACGGTGCTGGCGATTGCGGTGGCGAGGGGCGGGCCCATATGGCCGAGCGGGCGGATGAAGGCGAGGTTGAGGCCGAGGTTCACCAGCATCGACCAAGTGGCGTAACGCACAGGCGTTTTGGTGTCCGACCGCGCATAATAGCCGGGCGTCAGCACCTTGACGAGAATGTAGGAAGGCAGGCCGATCGAGAAGGCCGCGAGGGCCTGGGCGGTGTAGAAGGTATCGGTCGCGTCGAACTTGCCATGCTGAAACAGTGCGGCGGTGATCGGCGCGCCGCAGACGATCAGCGCGACGGTGGCGGGCAGCGTCAGCAGCAGCGCGAGTTCCATGCCGCGATTTTGCGTTTCCATCGCTTCCGCGTCGCGCCCGCTTCCCAACAGACGCGAGATGGTGGGAAGCAGCACGGTGCCCAGACCGATACCGATCAGGCCGAGCGGCAACTGGTTCAGCCGGTCCGCCGTGTAGATATAGGACACGGAGCCTTCGGGTAGCAGGCTGGCGGCAAGCGCGGTGGAGACGACAAGGTTGATCTGCACCGCACCGGCGCCTGCCGCGGCAGGGCCGATCAGCGCCAGAAGCCGCTTCACGTCCGGATTGATCGTCGGCCGCTTCAAGCGAAGGCGGACGCCGGCGCTGCGACAGGCCCACCACAGCCAGGCGAACTGGACGATCCCGGCCACCGATACCGCAATCGCCTGGTTGCGCGCGGTGAACAGCGGTTCGTGGTCATGGAACGCGAGCAGGGCGACGATCAGCGTCAGGTTGAGCAGGATCGGCGCCGCGGCGTTGACCCAGTAGCGGTTCAGCGAATTGAGGATGCCGCCGAGCAGCGAGACGAGGCTGATGAACAGCAGATAGGGAAAGGTCAGCCGGTTGAGCAGCACGATATAGTCGAACTGCGCCGGGGTGCCGCGTGCATAGCCGAACGTCTGTATCCATGTGACGGGCCAGGCCAGCACCAAGATGATCGCGGTGAAAAGCAGGAGGATCGGCAGCAGGACGGACAGCGCATCCTCGGCAAAGGCGACGCCGCGGCGCAATCCGCTGCCCTTCTCCGCCGCTTCCCCTTCTGCCACCTTGCGGTTGAACATGGGGATGAAGGCGGCGGAAAAGGCGCCTTCCGCAAAAAGGGCGCGGAACATGTTGGGCAGGCGGAACGCGATCAGAAACGCGTCGGAGGCGAAGCCCGCCCCCACGAAACGCAAGAAAAGCGAATCGCGCAGAACCCCCAGCACCCGGCTGGCGAGCGTCAGCCCGCCGACCGAGCCCAGCGCCTTGGCAAGGTTCATTTATGGATTCAGGCGTGACCGGTTTCGGGCGTGTTCGGCTGCGCGGTGCCGGCATTGGCCTCGGCCTGCTGCATGTAGAGCTGCGCGAAGTCGATCGGCTCGAGGAGGAGCGGCGGGAAGCCGCCGTCGCGCACGGCATCGGCCAGCACGCGGCGGGCGAACGGGAAGAGCAGGCGCGGCGCCTCGCCCAGCATGAAGGGCTGAATCTGGTCGGCGGGCACGTTGCGGAAGCCGAACAGGCCGGCATAGCTGAGGTCGACGATGAACGCGGTCTTGCCCTCGGCCTCGGCGCGAACCTCGATCTTCAGGACCAGCTCGTGCACTTCCTCGCCCACCTGCTGCGCGCCGATGTTGAACTGCACGTCGATGCCGGGCGCGGCCTGGTTCTGGTAGATGGCCGGCGCGTTCGGGTTCTCGAACGACAGGTCCTTGACGTATTGCGAGATCATGCCGGCGGCAGGGGCGGTATCCGCAGCGTCGCCGGCGGTCATGTCGAAGCCCTGCGGGGTGCCCAAATCGTCCATCGTCAATGTCCCATCATCAAGAAGGTGCAGGACCGATTGCACGCGTCATGCGTTCGGCCCGAATGGCCGAGCGGTTAGCAGTGGCCTGAAGTGGTTTCAACGTTGCTTAACGTGGGCGTGGGTTCGAATCGCACCGGGTTTGAATTTGCGGGCATTGAACCTATGTTGAGGCGGTTATCGAAAGGCTCGCAAGCGTTGTTCTACGTCGTTCTTCTCGCGATGGTCGCCCTTTTCCTGGCCCTGCGGCTCTACAGCGTGCTGGGCAAGCGGACGGGGCATGAGCAGCAGCCGCTGGCACGCGGTGCCGACGACCGCGGCGTACCGGTGACGGTCGCCCGGCCGGTCGAGGTCAGCCTGGAAAAGCGCGAAATGCCGAACCGCAACATCGAGGGGCGGGCCGAGCAGGGCGTGCGTGCGGTGATTGCGGCCGAGCCCGGCTTCGACGTGGCGCAGTTCCTGAACGGGGCGCAGAGCGCGTATCGGATGACGCTCGAATCCTTCTGGAAGGGTGACGAGGAAGCATTGGCGACGCTGGCCGAGCCCGATGTGCAGGCGGTGTTCGCCGAGGCGATCGCAGCCCGCCGCGAATCGGGCGAAACGCTCGACAACCGGCTGGTTTCGATCGAGCGTGCGGTCATCACCGACGCCCAGGTGCAGGGCCGGGAGGCGCGGATCACGGTGCGGTTCGATGCCGACATCGCCGCGGTGACGCGCGACGCCAGCGGGCAGGTGGTTGCGGGATCGCTGACCGATGCGGTCGAGACGCACGACGTCTGGACCTTCGCACGGACGCTGAAGAGCAGCGATCCGAACTGGAAGCTTGCCGACACCGACGAAGCGTGAGCGCGTTTCGTTTCGCCGCGACGGCGGCGCTCGCTCTGGCGCTCTCCGCTTGCGCGGGTCGCATCGTCCCATCGGGCGGCCCGGCCGCGTCGGGTGAGCGGCCGACCGCGACTCGCCCCGGTCCGACACGCCCATCCGCAGGCAAGACGCCCGAGATCCGCGAACCGGGCCGCGTCGCCAGCGGTCCGGCGCGAATCGTACCGGCGACGCCGCTGCTGGCCGCGCCATCGCTTCCCAATCCTGCCGCCACGACGGCGGCGACCGCCGGGGTGCTGCCGGGGCCTGCCATCGCGACCCTGCCGATCACCGATGCACAGGCCGAGTCGGCGCGGGCGGCCTTTGCCCTGTCCTGTCCGGGGCTGATGCGGCGGGCCGACACGTCAGGACTGACGCGGGGGGCGGACTGGGGCCCGGCCTGTGCCGCGGCGCGAGGCGGTGGGCGGGCGCGCGATTTCTTTGCACGCTATTTCGAGGCGGTGCAGGTGGGCGACGGCAAGGCTTTTGCCACCGGCTATTACGAGCCGGAAATCCTCGGCTCGCGCGAGCGGCGGTCGGGATATGACGTGCCGATCTATGCCCGGCCGCGCGACCTGATCGATGTCGATCTCGGGCAATTCTCCGACAGCCTGAAGGGGCGCAAGATCCGCGGCAAGGTCGCAGGCACGAACTTCGTGCCGTTCGACGACCGCACCGCGATCGAACAGGGATCGCTGGACGGACGGGCGCCGATCCTTGCCTGGGGCAAGGATGCGGTCGAGGTGTTCTTTCTGCAGATCCAGGGCTCCGGGCGGCTGCGCCTGCCCGACGGATCGATCATGCGGATCGGGTACGACACGCAGAACGGGCGGGATTATACCGGGATCGGGAGCCTGATGCGGCAGCGGGGGCTGTTGCAGCCGGGGCAGGCGTCGATGCAGGGAATCGTGCAGTGGCTGCACGACCATCCCGACGAGGGCCGCGCGTTGATGCGCGAGAACAAGAGTTTTGTGTTCTTCCGGGAACTTGACGGGCCGCCCCAGGGCGCGATGGGCTATGCCGTGACGGGCCAGGTGAGTGCCGCGGCCGATCCCAAATATGTGCCGCTGGGCGCGCCCGTGTTCCTGTCGATGGATCGGCAGGACGTGACCGGATTGTGGGTGGCACAGGATACCGGCGGGGCGATCAAGGGATCGAACCGCTTCGACACCTTCTGGGGCGCGGGCGAGACGGCGCGCAGCGTAGCGGGCGGGATGTCCGGCCGGGGCACGGCGTTCCTGCTGCTCCCCGTGGGCACGCTTGCGCGGTTGCAGGCAGGGGCGGGCGGTGCGGTCCCTCAATTCTGACGAGGCGCTGCTGTGGCAGCGGGTGATGGCGAGCGTGCGCCCGCTGCGCGCCGCCGTCGTGCCCGCACGCCCCGCGCCGGTGCCGGTCGCGGCGGAAACCCTGCCGACGCCCGGTGCGCCCAAGGTGCGCGGGCGCGTGCCGCCGGTGCGCCAGCCGGCCGTCGCCCCGCCGCCCGTGCGCAAGGGCCCCGGCGAGACGCTGGACGGTGGCTGGGACAAGCGGCTGACCCGCGGCGCGGTGATCCCGGACAGCTCGATCGACCTGCACGGCCATACGCTGGCATCAGCGCATGCGATGCTCGACCGTGGGCTGGAGCGCGCGATCGGGCGGGGCGACCGGCTGTTGCTGCTCGTCACCGGCAAGCCACCGCGGCCGGAAAGCGAACGCCCGCATGCGCGCGGAGCGATCCGGGCCGCCATCGCCGACTGGCTGGCGGGATCGCGCCACGCCGATCATATCGCGGCGGTACGCGGTGCCCATCCCCGCCACGGCGGACAGGGCGCGCTCTATATCGTTCTCAGGCGCCCGCGCGAGCGATGATCCCGGCATAGATGCGGGTGAGCGCGTGGAGATCGTCCACCGCCACCGCCTCGTCCACCTTGTGCATGGTCGCGTTAAGCAGGCCGAATTCCACCGTGGGGCAGAGTTTCGACAGGAAACGTGCGTCCGACGTGCCGCCGGTGGTGGAAAGCTCGGGCCGCGAACCCGTCTCGTCCTCGATCGCATCGGATACCAGCGTGGAAAAGGCGCCGGGCTCGGTCAGGAACGCCTCGCCCGAGATGCGGCCGGTAACCTCGGCGCCGGGCGCGTGCGCGGCGGCGACGGCGGCAATGCGATCGATCAGCGACTGGCCGCTATGTTCGTCGTTGAAGCGGATCGAGAGGCGGGCCTGCGCACTGCCGGGGATGATGTTGTGGGCGGGGTTGCCGACATGGAGGTCGGTGACCTCGATGTTGGAGGGCTGGAACCAGGCGTTGCCGGTGTCCAGGGTGATGGCGTCGATCGCGGAGAGGATGGCGATCAGGCGGGTGACCGGGTTGTCGGCGAGGTGGGGGTAGGCGACGTGGCCCTGTCGGCCGGGCACGGTGATCCAGATGTTGACCGAGCCGCGGCGGCCGATCTTGACCATGTCGCCGAGGCGGGCGGCGGAGGTGGGTTCGCCGACGAGGCAGAGGTCGGGGCGGAGACCCCGCTCGCCCATGCGGTCGATAAGGGCGCGGGTGCCATAGGTGGCGGGGCCTTCCTCGTCGCCGGTGATGACGAGGCTGAGCGGGATGGCGGCGGGCGCGGCGGCGCAGGCGGCGATGAAGGCGGCGACGGCGCCCTTCATGTCGACCGCGCCGCGGCCGTAGAGCAGGCCGTCGCGGACCGCGCCCGAAAAAGGACTGCCGGTCCAGCCCTCGCCGGCGGGGACGACATCGACATGGCCGGCGAAGGCGAGGTGGGGGGCGAGGTGCGCGCCGGTGCCGCCCCGCACCGCCAGCAGGTTTTCGACCGGGCCGTCCGGCGCCTCGCCGACCACGAACCGGTCGACCGCGAAGCCGAGCGGGACCAGCGCGGTTTCCAGTATGTCGAACACGGCCCCTTGCGCCGGGGTGACGCTTTCGGCGCGGAGCAGCTCTTGCGCGAGGGTGAGGACGTCGATCACGGCGTCGGCTGCTCGAACCGTTCGATCAGCCATTCCTCTTCCTGCGCGGCGGCGATCCAGTCCTGCATGAAGGGATGCTGGAGCACGGCGTCCATATAGCCGGCGGCGAAGCGGGCGATGGGAAGCTGATAGGTGACGATCCGGGTGACGACGGGGGCGAACATGATGTCCGCAGCGCCGAAGTCGCCGAACAGGAAATCGCCATTGCCGCCGAAGCGGGCGCGCGCCTGCGCCCAGAGCTCCATGATGCGGGCGAGATCGACCAGCACGTCGTCATCGGGGCGGCGCGCCTCATAGACCTGACGGATGTTCATGCTGTGCTTGCGGCGCAGCGCGGTGAAGCTGGCGTGCATTTCCGCCGCCATCGAGCGCGCCATGGCGCGTGCGGCCTCGTCGGCGGGCCAGAAGCGGTCGCGGCCGACCTTGTCCGCGAGATAGTCGACGATGGCGAGGCTGTCCCACACCACGGCGTCGCCGTCCCACAGGATCGGCACCTTGCCCGAGGAGGGGGCGAATTCCGCCCCCTCGCGCCTGGCGTCCCAGTCCGCGTCGTAGAGCGGCACGACCACCTCCTCGAAGGGGAGGCCGGACTGCTTGGCGGCGAGCCAGCCGCGCAGCGACCAGGACGAATAGGCCTTGTTGCCGATGATGAGCTTCATGCCACCGTGCCTAGCGGGGGTGGCGGCCGGGCTCAATCCGCCTTGGGGCGACCACCCGGCTTCCATGTCGGTGCCGCGTCGCTGTCCGCGAGATTGCGGATGGGGTCGACCAGCGCGGCGATCGCCTGCGTCATGAAGGGAAAGTCGATCGCCGCGATCGTGTCGGTCGGCTGGTGATAGGTCGGTACGACCGCCCAGCCGGACAGCGTGTGGGCGACGACGCCGCGCAGCGCGAGCGAATAGTTGTCGGAACGACGGAAGAAGTTCTGGTCCGGATAGGGATCGGGCGCGAGGTGGGCGCCGTGGGCCGCGAGGCGCTCGCCGAGGTCGGAGCGTTCGAAGCCGGTCATCATCAGCGCGCCCTTGGGCAGTTTCGGGTCCTGCGCGCCGATCATCTCGAACTCGATATTGGCGGCGATACGCTCGACGGGGACGGGCAGGTGGGTGCCGAAATATTTGGAGCCGAGCAGGCCCAGCTCCTCCGCGCCGAACGCACCGAACAGGATGCCGCGCTTCATCGGCTTGCCGGCGGCAAGCGTCCGGGCGAGTTCGAGAACCGCGACGGTGCCCGAGGCGTCGTCGTTCGCGCCGTGCATGATCGTGCTGTCCTCGACGCCGAGATGGTCGAGATGGGCGGACAGGAGCAGGATGCCGGCGGCGGGGTCGGTGCCGGGCAGATAGCCGATGGCGTTGGTGGTCTCCGCGCGTTCCTCGCGGAAAGGAAGGTCGAAGTGGATCGTCTGCCGGCCCGCCTGGCGTGCCAGATCGGCGAGGATAGTCGGCGGCAGCATGGCGATGGTCAGGCCGGGTTCGGCATCGTCGGCCAGCCGGACCCCGAGGGGGCGGCCGACGGCCCAGGCCGGACCGGGCTTGTCCGGCGCGGGGCCGATGATGAGCGATGCGCCCTTGTCGCGCGCGGCGCCAATGGCGGCCGCGAAATCGTCGGCGGGGCCGGTATAGATCACGATCGGTGCGCCGGTGCGGACGCGCGATGCGGTACGGGCGACCTGTGCGCGTCCGGTGACGGTGCCGCCGGGGGCGCGGCCCAGGGTCAGGCCGGCGATGGGCGTATCCCCCAGCGTCAGGCTGGGCGCGCCGGCGACGAAGCGGCGCAAGACGGGCGCCTTCTGGATATAGCCAGTCATGCCGGGCGGGGGCTTCAGGCCGTAAGCCTGGAACTGGGTGGCGACATAGGCGGCGGCGATCGCCTCGTCACGGGTGGCGCTGCCGCGACCGGCGAGTTCGTCACCGGCGAGGAAGGTCTCGTGGGCGCGGACCCAGTCGGCGCTGACCTGCTGGGCGGATAGAGGAGCGCAGGTGGCGAGTGCGAGTGCCGCGAGGCCGAGTTTCAGCATTATCTTCCCCCTTATGTCGTGGGGGCATGCTTATCGGGTTTTGCGGAGGTCGCCAGCCTATGCGTGAGGCTTTTGCCCTCTCCCCGCGGGGGAGAGGGTGTAGAGGATCAACCGATCGCTTCGAGGACGGCGGCGCGGAGTTCGGGGATACCCATGCCGCCCTCGCTGGAGGTGGCGAGGATGTCGGGATGGGCGGCGGGGCGCTTGCGGGCCTCGGTCTCGGTCGCCTCGCGGACGGCGGCGAGGTCGGTCGCCTTGACCTTGTCCGCCTTGGTCAGGACGATGCGGTAGCTGACCGCCGCCTTGTCGAGCATTTCAAGGATTTCGCGATCGACGTCCTTGATGCCGTGGCGCGCGTCGATCAGCACCAGTGCGCGCTTCAGCGCCTGCCGCCCGCGCAGGAAGTCGTTCACCAGGAACCGCCACTGCTTGAGCATGTCCTTGGGCGCCTTGGCAAAGCCGTAGCCGGGCATGTCGACAAGGCGAAAGACCGGCGGCTGGCCGATGTCGAAGAAGTTCAGTTCCTGCGTGCGGCCGGGCGTGTTGGAGGTGCGCGCCAGACCGTTGCGGTTGGTGAGTGCGTTGAGCAGCGACGACTTGCCGACGTTCGACCGGCCCGCGAACGCCACCTCGGGCACCACCGCATCGGGCAGGTGCTGAAGCGCGGGCGCCGATTTCAGAAAGGAGACGGGGCCGGCGAACAGCTTGCGCGCCGCCTCCACCGTCTCTTCGTCAAAGCTGCCCTGGGGCGTGAAGTCGGTCACTTCGTTGCCGCCTGGTTGAGCCCGGGATGACGGGCGTAGAGCAGGCGCTGTTGCAGGATCGAGATGCAGTTGGTGGTGATCCAGTAGACCTGCAGGCCGACCGCGAACGGCGCCATTACGAACATCAGCACCCAGGGCATGATCGCGAACACCTGCTTCTGCGTGTCGTCCATCGGCGCCGGGTTGAGGCGGAACTGGAAGAACATCGAGATGCCGAGCAGGATGGGCACGACGCCGATCGCGATGAAGTGGGGCGGCGTGAACGGGATCAGGCCGAACAGGTTCACCGGGGTCAGCGGATCGGGTGCGGACAGATCCTTGATCCAGGCGACAAAGGGCTGGTGACGCATTTCGATCGTCAGCATCAGCACCTTGTAGAGCGCGTAGAAGATCGGGATCTGGATCAGCGTCGGCAGGCAGCCGGCAAGCGGATTGACCTTTTCCTGCTTGTAGAGCGCCATCACCTCCTGCTGGAGGCGGACCTTGTCGTCCTTGTAGCGTTCCTGCAGGGCCTTCATCTTGGGCTGCACCGCGCGCATCGATGCCATGGAGGCGAACTGGCGCTGGGCGATCGGGAACATCAGCAGACGGATGGTGACCGTCAGCAGGATGATCGCGACGCCGAAGTTGCCGACCATGCGGAACAGCCAGTCGAGATAATAGAAGATTGGCTTTTCCAGGACGCGCAGCCAGCCCCAGTCGATCGCATAGTCGAGCTTGGTCACGCCTTGCTTGTCGGTATAGCGGTCGAGCAGGCGAACTTCCTTAGCGCCGGCGAAGAAGCGCGAGGTCTGGGTAATGGCCTGACCCGGCGCGACGCTGCGTGGGGCGACGGCGTAATCGGCCTGATAGGTCTTGCCCGCGCCGGCGCGGAACTGGCCGTCGAACTGCGCCGCCTGATCGGGGATCAGCGCGGTCAGCCAATATTTGTCGGTGAAGCCGAGCCAGCCGCCCTTGGTGGAGAAACGCTGCGGGCCTTCGTCCACGTCCGAGAAGTCGGGCTTGTAATTCGCAGCGCCGTTGTTGACCGACATCGGGCCGGTGTGGATCGTCCAGCTGTCCGGGTCCTTCGACACGCCCGAGCGGTTGACGAGGCCATAGGCGGCGACGGGTACCGCGGCGTTGCCGGCATTGGCGACGGTCTGACGAACGGTGAACATGTAACCGTCGTCGACCGCGATCTGGATCTGGAAGCGCTGGCCGGTCGCGTTGGCGGCGGTGAGGGTGACCGGCTGGCCGGGGCGCAGCACGGGGGCGGAGGCGGTCCACACCGCATCGGCGGCGGGCGGGCTCAGCCCTTCGCTGCGCCAGCCGAAGCCGGCGAAATAGGCGTCCGGCGCACCGGCCGGCGACAACAGGCGGATGGGGGCCGAGTTCTTGGCGACCGTTTCCTTGTAGTCGATCAGCACCAGGTCATCGATGCGCGGCCCGCGCAGGTTGATCGATCCGCGCATCTGCGGCGTCTCGATCGCGATGCGCGGGGTTTCGCGCAGCACCACCTGACGCTCGCGGATCGCCGAGGGGGCGTCGGCGGTCGGGTCCGCGCCCGGCTGGGGCAGGGGCCTGGACTTGCCGTCCACGATCTTGGTGGCGGGTGGATTGGCGGTGGGGAAGAACTTGCCCTGGATCAGCGGCCAGCCGAACAGGATCAGCGCCGCGATTACCGCGAACAGGACGAAATTCTTGCGATCATCATTCACGATAGATGCCCCATATCATCAGGGAACCGGATCGGGCCCACACCCGCCCCAGGGATGGCAGCGCGCGATCCGCTTGAGCGCCAGCCAACCCCCCTTGGCTGCGCCATAGCGGGAGAGCGCCTCAATTGCATAGGCCGAACAGCTTGGCTGGAAACGGCAGGTGGGCGGCAGGACGACCGATGGGCCAAGCTGCCACCCGCGGGCGACGAGGATGAGGAGGCGGGCTATCACGCGCTCCGTCACGCGTCCTGGCACGCCCGGCGTGCCCGCCCCAGCGCCTTGACCAGCTCGGCGGTCAGCGCCTGATAGTCGCGCTCGATCCCGCCGCTGCGGCCGATCAGCACATGATCCGCGCCGGGCAGGCCGTGCGCAGGCAACAGGTCGCGCGCGAGCGCACGCAACCGGCGCTTCATCCGGTTGCGTACCACGGCGTTGCCGATCTTCTTGGTGACGGTGAAGCCGACGCGCATGCCGGCCTCGCCATCATGGCGCGGGCGCAGCTGGAGCACGAAGCCCGGCATCGCCACGCGCCGCCCGCCATTGGCCGCGAGGAAATCGCGGCGGCGGGTAAGCGTGGTTACGCCGACAGCTTCTTGCGGCCGCGTGCACGACGCGCGCGGATCACTGCACGGCCGCCCGGCGTCGCCATCCGCGAGCGGAAGCCGTGACGACGTGCGCGCACCAGGTTGCTCGGCTGAAAGGTCCGCTTCATGGTTCATTCCTTGAGTACGTCTGAATAGAAAAGGGCCGCCACGGGGACGGCCTTGCTGGGGGTGCGCATAGGCAAAGTGGGTCCCCAAGTCAACGCGCTGCATCATCCGCGGCCCCGCACGATGCCATCTGTTTCGCTGGTGAAAAAGCGTTACAGACGGGGCGGGGGGAATGCATGGCAACGATCGTGTCCACGGTGGCGTATCTGGGGCTGGAGGCGCGCGCCGTCGAGGTGCAGGTGCAATTGATTTCCGGCCTGCCCGCGTTCAACCTGGTGGGACTGGCCGACAAGGCGGTGGGCGAAAGCCGCGAGCGGGTGCGCGGGGCGATCGCGGCGATGGGGCTGGCCCTGCCGCCCAAGCGGATCGCGGTCAACCTGTCGCCGGCCGACCTGCCCAAGGAGGGATCGCATTTCGACCTGCCGATCGCGCTCGCCCTGCTGGGTGCGATGGGGGTGATCGATGCCGAGACGCTGGCCGAGCATGTCGTGGTCGGCGAATTGGGTCTGGACGGGCGCATCGCCCCGTCGCCGGGCGTGCTGCTCGCCGCGCTGCATGCCGCTGCCGAGGACAAGGCGCTGATCTGTCCGGCGGCGCAGGGGCCGGAGGCGGCATGGGCGGGGTCGGTCGCGGTGGTGGCGGCGCCGGATCTGTTGTCGCTCATCAACCATCTGAAGGGGCATCAATTGCTGTCGGCGCCGGTGCCGGGGGCGGTGGACGATGCGGCGTCGGGGCCGGACCTCGCGCAAGTGAAGGGGCAGGAGACCGCCAAGCGCGCGCTGGAGATCGCGGCGGCGGGCGGGCACAACCTGTTGATGTGCGGGCCGCCGGGATCGGGCAAGTCGCTGATGGCGGCGTGCCTGCCGGGCATCCTGCCGCCGCTGGACGCGGCCGAGGCCCTGGAAGTGTCGATGGTGCAATCGGTGGCGGGCACGTTGGCGGGTGGGCGGCTGACGCGGATGCGGCCTTTCCGCCATCCCCATCACTCCGCATCGATGGCGGCGCTGACGGGCGGCGGGCTGAAGGTGAAGCCGGGCGAGGTGAGCCTTGCGCATCTGGGCGTGCTGTTCCTGGACGAACTGCCCGAATTCCAGCGCGCGGTGCTCGATTCGCTGCGCCAGCCGCTGGAGACGGGCAGCGTCAGCGTGGCGCGGGCCAATGCGCATGTCACCTTTCCGGCGCGCGTGCAGTTGATCGCGGCGATGAACCCGTGCCGCTGCGGTCATCTCGGCGATGCCGCACTCGCCTGCGCACGGGCGCCGCGCTGTGCCGCGGACTATCAGGCCAAGGTGTCGGGGCCGTTGTTGGACCGGATCGACATCCATATCGACGTGCAGCCGGTAAGCGCGGTCGACCTGATGCTGCCGCCACCGGCGGAAGGGTCGGCAGAGGTCGCGGCCCGCGTCGCAGCGGCGAGGGGCGTGCAGGCGGCACGCTATGACGGGCATGGCGTGCGGACGAATGCCGAGGCGGATGGCGCGCTGCTCGACCGGGTGGCGACGCCGGACGAGGCGGGGCGGGCGCTGCTGGCGCAGGCGGCGGAGGCGATGCGGCTGACGGCGCGGGGCTTTACCCGCATCCTGCGCGTGGCGCGCACCATCGCCGATCTGGACGGCAGCGAAACGGTGCGGCGCCTGCATGTGGCCGAAGCACTCAGCTATCGTCGGCGACCGCCGGTGAATTGATGACTTGCGAAGCGAAGCCTGCTCGTCTAGCGACGCGGCTTCGCTGCCCCTGTGGCGAAATTGGTAGACGCATTCGACTCAAAATCGAACGCCGCAAGGCATGCTGGTTCGAGTCCGGCCAGGGGCACCACAGACCGCTTGAGCAGGACATGCCGACGCCCGGTCAGAGCGTCGGGCGCCAGTCCCAGCCGAGCGGGTCGCCATCCATCACCTCCACGCCGCCCGCCGCCAGTGCGTCGCGAATCGCGTCCGAACGGGGGAAGTCCTTCGCCGCGCGCGCCTCGCGGCGTTCGGTCAGATGCGCCTCGACCTCCGCTTCCGTCAGCGTTGCCGCGGCGGGGCGGACGCGCAGCGCGGCGCGGGTCAGCGTGGTGAGTTGCAGGCCCAGCACCGCATCGAAATCGTCCAGCGCCGCCAGGCGACGGGCGGGGGCGATGCGCTTGTCGGCGAGCAGCTCGTCCAGCACCGGGAGCGCGCGGGGCGTCGCGAGGTCGTCGGACAGGGCGGCGTCCAGCCGCTGGCGATAGTCCGCGGCATCGCCCTTGTCGGGGGCGTCGCTGCGCGCACGGAGGACCTCCACCGACTGGACGAGGCGCTTCAGCCGGGTCTGGGCGGCGGCCAGATTGTCCCAGCTGAACTCCATTTCAGAGCGATATTGCGCCTGAAGGCACATCAGTCGATAGGCAAGCGGGTGGAAGCCGCGATCGACCAGCGCCTGAAGCGTGAGGAACGCGCCGGACGACTTGGACATCTTGCCCGAGCGCTCGACCAGGAAGTTGTTGTGCATCCAGATCGTCGCGCCGGTATCCGCCGAGCAGCTATGCGCCTGGTTCTGCGCGATCTCGTTGGGGTGGTGGATCTCGCGGTGGTCGATCCCACCGGTGTGGATGTCGAAGCGCTCACCCAGATACATCTGGCTCATCACCGAGCATTCCAGATGCCAGCCCGGCGCGCCGCGACCCCAGGGGCTGTCCCATTCCATCTGGCGGTTCTCGCCCGGGGTGGAGGCGCGCCAGATCGCGAAGTCGGCAGCGTGGCGCTTGCCCTCGACCGGATCGATGCGGCTTTCGCCCTCGTCATCCCTGTGCCGCGCGAGGCGGCCATAATCGGGCACGGTGCTGGTATCGAAATACAGGCCGTCGGCGAGCCGGTAGCAATGCTTCGCCTCGATCGCGACGGCGAAGTCGATCATCGCCTGGACATGGTCGGTGGCGAGCGGGAAGCGGGTCGGCTCCCGGATGCCGAGGTCGGAAAGGTTCTGCTTGAACGCGGCGGTGTAGTGGGCGGCGATCGCCCAGATATCCTGGCCGGTCTTTTTGGCGGCGGCCTCCATCTTGTCGTCGCCGGCATCGGCGTCCGAGGTCAGGTGGCCGACATCGGTGATGTTGATGATGTGGGTGAGCGCGCCCCAGCCCATCGCGGGGGCTTTCCAGGTCAGCGTGCGCGACAGCGTGTCGGTAAAGACATAGGCACGCAGATTGCCGATATGCGCATAGTTGTAGACGGTGGGGCCGCAGGAATAAATGCGGATGTTTGCCGGGTCGAGCGGCTGGAACAGCTCGGGATTGCGCGTCAGGCTATTATAAAGGATGAGCGGCGTCGTCATGGCGCTGCCTTAGCGGGACGGGCGCCGGGCCGAAAGGGGCCCCGGCCGACCATAGGAGGCCGACCGGGGCGGCACGGCGACAGGGGGGAGCACCGTGCCTTTGTACGGCAGGACCGGGAGCGTTCCTGCCGATCCGGTAAAGATCAGCGCGCGATGCCGATGATGGCCGAGCCGGTGTAACCGGCGGTGGGGCTGCCGGTGAGCGTGGGCGTCTGTTGTGCGATCTGGGCGGCGGTGTTGTCGCCGAAGACATTGTCGGACGACAGGCTGATGCGGGCGAAGTTGGTGGCGCTGCCCGGATAGGTGGCCGTGTCGGCATAAATGGCGGTGCAGACCGCGCTGGGCAGGGCCAATTGCGAGACCAGCACGGCGTAGCGGCCGCTGGTCGCGGCGGTCAGGCTGGAAAAGACCTCGAAATGGATATGCGGCCAGCGTCCGCTGTAGCAGCCGGGGACGATCATGGTGAACGTCACCTCGCCATTCGCGTCGGTCACCTGAACGCCGCGCAGATAGCTTTCGGTCGCGGCGGTGTAGAGCGAGTAGTTGCCGCTGCGATCGCACATCCAGATATAGACGGCATAGCCCGAAAGGGCGGCGCAGGTAGCGTTGACGTTGACGACCTTCAGGGTGAGGGTGAGTTGGACGCCGGTGGCGACGGTGCTGCTGCTGATGAAGCTGGCGCGGAGGTCGGAACGGAGGATGCCGCTGGTGGTGAGTGCGTTGGACGTGGCGCCGCTGGAGGTGTTGGTACCGTCGGCCGGATAGGGGCCATTGGTTTCGGTCGGGTCGGCGATGCAGGCGGCCGAGGTGCCGGCGCTGGGTGTCGGCGTCGGTGTCGGTGTGGCGGTCGTGCTGCTGACCACGGCGACCGCATCGTCCTCGCTGCCGCCGCATCCGGCGACCACGGCCGCGGTGCCGACACCGGCGAACCATTTCAGCGCCCGGCGGCGGGCCATCATCGCACCCATCACCGTCAGGTCATGGGCGAGACCCAGATCGTGATCGTCCGGTTCGTGATCGTATCGCATGCGCATCCTCCTTGCTCCCCTGTCGGGCGTCGATCGGCAGGGTGGCGGGGGCATGTCGCCGGCGTGTTTCGACACGCTGAAATATTGTAACGGACGGGATCTCAGCGCGAGAGGGGCAGCGTCACGCTGGCCCGCGCCCCGGTGCCGCCAGGACGATTGGCGAGCGTCGCTTCGCCGCCATGGTGTTCGGTGATCGCGCGAACGATGGCGAGGCCCAGGCCCGTGCCACCGGTCGCGCGATTGCGCGACGGATCGCCGCGGACAAAGGGATCGAACAGGCGCGCCACCTGTGCCGGATCGATGCCGGGGCCGGCGTCATCGACGGTGACGGTGACCATGTCGTCGGCGATGGTCCAGCCGACGGTTGCGTGTTCGCCGTAGCGGATCGCATTGGCGACGAGGTTGGTGAACACGCGGCGCAGCGCAACCGAATCGCCGCCGACGATGGCGTGCGGGCTGGCGACCAGCGTTACCGGCTCCCCGGCCTCCGCCATGTCCTCGACCAGCGAATCGAGCAGCGCGCCGAGATCGATGCGGGTGCGCACCGGCGCCACCGTCTCGTCGCGAGCGA
The DNA here is from genome assembly GCF_026540875.1 of Sphingomonas sp. GM_Shp_2. Classification (NCBI taxonomy): domain Bacteria; kingdom Pseudomonadati; phylum Pseudomonadota; class Alphaproteobacteria; order Sphingomonadales; family Sphingomonadaceae; genus Sphingomonas; species Sphingomonas sp. GM_Shp_2. The sequence goes on along the minus strand of NZ_JALNUQ010000012.1, from coordinate 432 downwards.
AGCGCAAGGCCGCGCCGATCATCGCCCGCATCTCGTCCAGGTCGGCGCTGGCGCGGGCATGGGCGGCCTCCGGCAGCTGTTCGATCCAGAAGGCGAGGCGGGACAGCGGGGTGCCGAGATCATGCGCGATCGCAGCCAGCATCACGGTCCGCTGTTCGGCATGGCCGGCCAGCCGCGCATGCATGGCGCGCACCGCGGCGGACAGGCGGCGAACCTCGCGCGAGCGGCTGTCGGGCAGGGGGGGCAGGTCAGCGCCGGCGCGGGCGTGGTCGGCGGCGGCGGCCAGTTGGCCGAGCGGGCGGGAGATCGCGCGGGCGAGCATCCAGGCGGGGATGGAGAGGAGCAGGATCGCGGCGAGCATGCCGAGCAGGACGGCGACGTGCCAGGGCGTGAAGACGCTGTAGGGCGCATTGCGCAGCACGTGCCAGCGAC
>NZ_JALNUQ010000011.1:0-94777 GCF_026540875.1 Sphingomonas sp. GM_Shp_2 | reverse complement strand
GGCATCATCGCGGGGTGCGCGTTGCGGGCGATCCTGTCGGCTTCCACCCGGCTGGCGGAAAGGACGTGCGTCCTCGCGGCGTTCGGGACGCGCTGATCGGTCCGAGCGCTGACCTTCCGGCCGGCGCGACGGGCGAGCTTCGTCACGCCGATCGGGGCGCGTCGATCGCTCGGTTCGCGGACCCTCTGGACGGTAGGAGGGGCGGGCACCGTCGCGCGCGCCATATTCGGTTCGCGGGCTTTCTGAGCGGCGTGGGGGACGGGCGTCCTGCCCGCGTCCGGGGCGTGCGGAACGCTCGGCGCGCGCAGCCTCCGGGCGGCGCGGCGGTCGTGCGTCGTCGCGAGGCGCGGGGCGGGCGGTGGGACGGGAGGGGCGATCCTGTCGCGGCGTTTCGCGGGTCCGGGCGGGGCGCGCATCCTCGCGGCGGCCGGGCGCGGGCGCGCGCGCTTCCTCGTCCTCGGGAACGCCGCCCTTCAGGGTCTTGCGGAAGGCGACCAGATCATGCTGCAAAACCTCGCCGATACCCTTGATCGGCAGGTCGCCGAGCAGGAACGGGCCATAGCGGGTGCGGATAAGGCGGCTGACCTGAAGCCCCAGATGCTCGAGAACGCGGCGGACCTCGCGGTTCTTGCCTTCGGTCAGGGTCATCTCGATCCAGACATTGGCTCCGGTGCGACGTTCGAGATTGGCGTCGATCGACCCGTAGCGAATGCCGTCGATCTCGATCCCCTCGCTCAATTCCTCAAGCTGGGCCTGGGTGATGTCGCCATAGGCGCGTGCGCGGTACGTGCGCTCGACGCCGGTTGCGGGCAGTTCGAGCTGGCGTTTGAAGCTGCCGTCGGTGGTGAGGAGGAGGAGCCCTTCGGTATTGAGGTCGAGGCGACCGACGGGGACGAGGCGGGGCAGGTCGGGGGCCAGCGCGTCATAGATGGTCGGGCGCCCGGCGGGATCGCGTTCGGTGACCAGCAGGCCAGTCGGCTTGTGGAACAGGAACAGGCGGGTCGCCGTGGGCGCATCGACGGGATTGCCGTCCACCGTGACGCCGGACAGATTGCGCAGCAGCGTGGCCGGCGTGTCGATCACGGTGCCGTTCAACGCGACGCGTCCTTCCGCGATCATGCGCTCCACCTCTCGGCGGGAGGCGACGCCGGCGCGGGCCAGCAGCTTGGCGATACGATGTTCGGTGGCACTCATGCGGCGGCTGATACAGAAGTCCGCGCCTGCATGGAAAATATTTGCGTCGTTTCGCCAGAGCCACGCGTTAGAAACAGGAACGAAACGAGAAGCGAGTCGTCGGGCAGGATATGGTGTTCGGGCGGAAAAAGCGAAAGATCGTGCGGCTTCTCGTGGTGGAGGACGAGCCCCTCGTGGCGTTCGACACCGAGCATCTGCTGTCGGATGCCGCCTATGAAATCGTGAAAACGGTGGATACGGTCGCGGGTGCGGTGGACGTGCTGCACGCCGAAGAGGCGATCGACCTCGTTTTGGCCGACGTCAGGCTGGCCGATGGGTCCGGGCTGGACGTGGCACGCGCCGCCCATGCGCGGGGTGTGCCGGTGTTGTTCGTGACGGGCAGTTTTCCGGAGGAGGCGATCGCCTTTGCAGCCGGCTATCTGGCGAAGCCCTATGCGCAGCGCGATCTGCTCAACGCGATTGCGGCGATCGACTCGTCGCTGAGCGGTGAAAGGCCGGGGCGCCTGCCGGCGGGTTTCCAGTTGTTCGCCGTGGCGGTGCCGGCACCCACCAACACGTCGCTTTGAATTCGCGCAAATCCCGCTAGGGTCCGCCCGGATCAGCGGCGGAGTATGTGGACGGATGGAAAGCAGGACCTGGTGGGACGGCGTGCGCCCCTATACGGAGCGGCAGCCGATCGCGGCGTTCCTGTTGGGTATGTCCTCCGGCTTTCCCTATGCGATGATCGGCGCGACGTTGACCACGCGGCTGGCACAGGACGGGATCGACAAGAAGACGGTCACCGCGTTCAGCCTGGCGTTTCTCGTCTATAACCTGAAGTTCCTGTGGGCGTGGATCGTTGACGGCGTGCGCCTGCCGTTCCTGAGCCGGTTGGGGCAGCGTGTATCCTGGCTGATCGTCGCGGGGGTGCTGGTGATCGCCGCGGTGATCAATCTCGCCCTGGTCGATCCCCGGGCCGATATCCAGGCAACGGCGATCGCGGCGATCTTCGTGGGGCTGGCCGGGGCGACGTTCGACATCGTGATCGACGCCTATCGGATCGAGATACTGGAACCCCGGCAACTGGGCGTCGGATCGGGAATGAGCCAATATGGCTGGCGGATCGGCTCCGCAGGCGCCGGCGCGCTGGCCCTGGTGGTGGCGGAGCGGGCCGGATGGTCGTCGGCCTATCTGGCCTGTGCCATCTTTGCCCTGCCGGCGATGGTCACCGGCCTATGGCTGCGCGAACCGCAACGCTATCGCGCGCCCGTCGAGCGGCGCGGCATGGGGGAGGCGATCCGGGCCGTCTGGGGACCGTTCGTGCAGTTCTTCGCGCGGCCCGGCGCGATCGTCGTGCTGGTGTTCATCCTGGTGCACAAGGTCGGCGACACGCTGGCCAATCTGACGCTGAGGCTGTTGTTCGACGATCTGGGGTTCACCGGTGACGAGATCGCGTTCTACGACGTGTTCGTCGGCTTCTGGGCCTATCTGATCGGCATCTTCATCGGCGGCATTCTGTATGCGCGACTGGGCCTGAAGCGGTCCGTCCTGCTGGCGCTGGTGCTGATGGCGGTTTCGAACCTGAGCTTTGCGGCACTGGCTGCGGCGGGGCATTTCAACCTTGGCATGGCATCGGCAATCGGGTTCGAGAACATCGCGAGCGGCTATGGCGGCGTCGTCGTGATCGCCTATTTCTCCGCATTGTGCGATCTGCGTTTCACCGCGGCGCAGTTCGCGTTGATCTCGGCGGCGGCGAGCGTCGTCGGGCGGGTGGCGACCGGCACGACCGCCGGCGCGCTGGTCGAGCGGTTCGGCTATGTCGACTTCTACCTGCTGACCACCGTGCTGGCGCTGCCGGGCGTGGCGCTGTTCTGGTGGATGAGCCGGTCGGGGCTGGTGGACCGGTCGATCGGCAGTGCGGGCACCGCCGGCGAGGGCGATGCCCGCGAGGGTGCCGCGCCGCTTACATGACGATCGGTCGGCCGTCGTCGGCAAAGGCGGCGGCGACCGCGGCGGCGCTGGCGAGGACGGCATCGACCCGCCGGATGCCGAGCAGGTCGCTCATCAGATAATGCGCCTTTTCCGGCTCGACCTCGACACGGGCGAGAACGGTCAGGAGGGCGGATTCGGCCGGCGTCATGCGGGCGCAGCAGCATGGTGCGATGGCGATCTGGCCGGTGGCGCTGCCGGCCAGATCGGCCATCAGCGTGCGGGTCAGGACGAGCGGGCGGCGAAAGCCCTGTCCGAAGGCGGTGAACAGCGTGTGGGCGGCACGGGCGTCGGCCAGGCCATGTGCGCCCATTCGCCGCATGGCGAACAGCGCGATCCGCGCGTTGGGGCAGCCGGGTAAGGCGTGCGGCAGAACGGTGGCGACGGTGGCGGTGGCTTCAGTCATGGCACGACTCCGTGGTGTGGAGGACACCGTCGCGCGTGCGTTATTGCAAGTCAATAGCAACTGATCGTCAGTCGGGCGGTTGATCGTTCGCGGCGAGCACTTCACCGGCCAGATAGAGGGAGCCGGCGATAAGCGTGGTCACCGGCGTTCCGAAATGAACGGCAATCCGGTCGAGGGCTATCGCCGGATTGGGGGCTGCCTCCGCGCTCAGCCCCAACATCTGGGCCTGCGCGACCAGATCGGCCGGCGCATGATGGTCATGATCGGGCACCGGGATGGCCACGACATGCTGCACCTCGGCACCCAGGGTGGCGAGAACGGGGCCTGCATCCTTGTTGGCGAGCATGCCGATGACGAGCGCGGTCGGGCGACCTTCCCGACGCTGGCACAGCGCCCGGGCGACGGGAAGCGCGGCGGAAGGGTTATGCGCGCCGTCCAGCCAGCAGGCGGAGCCGAGCGGCAGGCGGGCGGTCAGCGGCCCATGCTCCAGCCGCTGCATGCGGGCCGGCCAATGCGCCCAGTCGGCGGCGGCGCGCATGGCGGCCTCTGGGATGTTGAGGGCGCCCTGGTGGCGCAGCATGGCGAGGGCAAGGGCATAGTTGCGGGATTGGTGGGGGCCGGCGAGGCGCGGTCTGTTGGCGACGAGCGAGAAGCCGGGTTCGGTGTAGCGCACGGTGGTGCGGGCGGACTGGCTGGTCCAGGCGCGCCGCCGGGCGGCAACGGGGGCGCCGACGGACGTGGCGACATCGGCGACGATGCGGCGGATGGGGGCGGGATAGTCCATGGTGACGAGGGGAACGCCCGCCTTGGCAATGCCGGCCTTTTCGGCAGCGATCTGTTCGAGGCGGTCGCCCAGAAACGCCTGGTGGTCGAGGCCGAGTGCGGCGATGCCGCAAACCGCGGGTGCGGGAATGACGTTGGTCGCGTCGAGCCGGCCGCCGAGCCCGACCTCGACGATCGTCGCGGCGGCCGGGGTGCGCGCAAAGGCGAGGAAGGCGGCGGCCGTCGTCACCTCGAAGAAGCTGGCGCCGATCCCGTCGGCGTGATCCAGAACCTCGGCAAGCAGGGCCGCGAGCGCCTCGTCCTCGATCAGGCGGCCGGCGAGGCGGATGCGTTCGTTGAAGCGGACGAGGTGCGGGCTGGCATAGACATGGACGCTATACCCCGCCGCCTCGATCGCGGAGCGCAGGAAGGCGCAGGTCGACCCCTTGCCGTTGGTGCCCGCCACATGGAAGACGGGCGGCATGTGGTGGTGCGGATCGCCCAGCCGCGAGAGCAGCCGGGTGACCCGGTCCAGCCCCAATATGTCCGCGCCGGGCGACAGCGACCAGAGGCGGTCGAGCTGTTCCTGCACGGCGGGATCGGTGGAGCGGGCATGGTCGGCCATGGGGCCCCCTGGGTTCAGGCGGCCCGGGCGGCGGGCGCGAGATAGCCGATCACGGTTGCGAGCTGCTGGCGCAGGTCGCGGCGGTGGACGACCATGTCGATCAGGCCGTGGTCGAGATAATATTCCGAGGTCTGGAAATCATCGGGCAGCTTCTCGCGGATCGTGTTCTCGATGACGCGGCGGCCGGTAAAGGCCAGCGTCGCCTTGGGCTCGGCGATCTGGATGTCGCCCAGCATTGCATAGGCCGCCATCACGCCGCCCGAGGTGGGATCGGTCAGCACGACGATATAGGGCAGGCCGGCATCATGCAGCATCTGGATGGCGACGGTGGTGCGCGGCATCTGCATCAGGCTGAGAATGCCCTCCTGCATGCGCGCGCCGCCCGAGGCGGTGAAGATGACATAGGGGCAGGCATCGGCGATCGCCGCCTCGACCCCGCGGACGAATGCCTCGCCCACGGCCAGGCCCATCGATCCGCCCATGAAGGCGAAGTCCTGCACGCCGACCACGGCCTTGTGGCCTTCGATGGTACCCCGGGCATTGACCAGCGCATCGGCCTCCTGCGCGCCGGTACGCGCGGTCTTCAGGCGATCGGTATAGCGCTTGGTGTCGCGGAACTTGAGCGGATCCTCGGGCACCTTGGGCGCGGGAAGCTCGTTGCAGCTTCCCTCGTCGAAAATGTGTTGGAAGCGCGCCTTGGGACCGATGCGTTCGTGGTGATCGCATTTGGGGCAGACGTGGAGATTGTCCTCAAGCTCCTTGGTGAAGATCATCTGCCCGCACCCCTTGCACTTGTGCCAGAGATTGTCGGGCGTTTCCCGCTTGGCGACGAAGGGGATGACGTTGCGGACGCTGTTGAGCCAGCTCATGCGGAAACCTTTCGAGCGGACGCCAGGGCGTCGGCCAGAGACGTGATATAGGCGGTGACGGGCGCGGGCGCATCCGCGCCGTGCCGTGCCACCAGATCGACGATCGCGGAGCCGACGACGACGCCGTCGGCGACGCGCGCGACCGCCGCGGCCTGATCGGGGGTGCGGATGCCGAAGCCGACCGCGACGGGCAGGTCGGTCTGCCCCTTCAACCGCGCGACCGCGTCCTCGATCGAGGCTTGCGCCGCCTGTTGCAACCCGGTGATCCCGGCGACCGAGACATAATAGAGGAACCCGCCGGCCCCCTCCAGCACCGCAGGCAGGCGCCGTGCGTCGGTGGTCGGCGTGGCGAGGCGGATGGGGGCGACGCCGTGCGCACGCAGCGAGGAGCCGAGCGCCTCGTCCTCCTCGGCCGGAATGTCGACGCAGATCACCCCGTCGACGCCCGCCGCGGCGCAGGCCTGGCCAAACCAGTCGGACCCGCGGCGCAGCATGGGATTGGCATAGCCCATCAACACGAGCGGCACATGCGGGTGACGCGCGCGAAACTCGGTCGCGATGGCGAGGATATGCGCGGTGCGCGTGCCCGCGGCGAGGCTGCGGATGTTGGCGGCCTGGATCGCCGGGCCGTCGGCCATCGGATCGGTAAAGGGCATGCCGAGTTCGATGACGTCGGCACCGCCGGCCACCAGCGCGTCGAGGATCGCGGGCGTGGCGGCGGGCGTCGGATCGCCCGCGGTGACGAAGGCGACGAGCGCGGCGCGGTTCTCCGCAGCGGCCCTGGCGAAGGTGTCGGCCAGCCGGGTCATATCGCCACCCCGAGCGCGTCGGCGACGGTGAAGATATCCTTGTCGCCGCGACCGCACAGATTGGCGAGGATCACCTTGTCGCGCGGCATGCTGCGCGCCGCCTTGGCCACGGCGGCGATGGCGTGGGACGGCTCCAGCGCGGGGATGATGCCCTCGGTCCGGCAGAGAAGCTGGAAGGCGTCCAGCGCCTCCTTGTCGGTGATCGCGGTATAGTCGACGCGGCCAATATCCTTCAGCCAGGCATGTTCCGGACCGATGCCGGGATAGTCGAGCCCGGCCGAGATCGAATGCGCCTCGGCAATCTGGCCGTCCTCGTCCTGTAGCAGATAGGTCTTGTTGCCGTGGAGAACGCCGGGGAAGCCGCCGGCAAGGCTCGCGGCGTGCTTGGCCTCCAGCCCCTCGCCCGCCGCCTCGACGCCGAGCATCTTCACATCGCTGTCGTCGAGGAAGGGGTGGAACAGGCCGATCGCGTTCGACCCGCCGCCGATCGCGGCGACCAGCAGGTCGGGCAGGCGGCCGGTGCGCGCCAGCATCTGTTCGCGCGCCTCGCGCCCGATCACGCTTTGAAAATCGCGAACGAGTTCGGGATAGGGATGCGGACCGGCGGCGGTGCCGATGATGTAGAAGGTGTCGTGGACGTTGGCGACCCAGTCGCGCATCGCCTCGTTCATCGCGTCCTTCAGCGTGTGCGCGCCGGACTGGACGGGCTTCACCTCGGCGCCGAGCAGCTTCATGCGGAAGACGTTGGGCTGCTGCCGCTCGACGTCCTTGGCGCCCATGTAGATGACGCAAGGGAGGCCGAAGCGCGCGCAGACGGTGGCGGTGGCGACGCCGTGCTGGCCGGCGCCCGTCTCGGCTATGATCCGGGTCTTGCCCATGCGGATCGCGAGCAGGATCTGGCCGATGCAGTTGTTGATCTTGTGCGCGCCGGTATGGTTCAGCTCGTCGCGCTTGAACCAGACCTGTGCGCCCAGGCCCTCGGCCGCGCCGGTGCGCAGCGCCTCGGTCAGGCGCTCGGCATAGTAGAGCGGGCTGGGGCGGCCGACATAATGTTCGAGCAGGTCGTCGAACTGCGCCTGAAACGCCGGATCAGCCTTGGCTGCGCGATATTCGCGGTCGAGATCCAGGATCAGCGGCATCAACGTCTCGGCGACGTAGCGGCCACCATAGTCGCCGAAATGCCCGCGATCGTCGGGCTGGGCGCGGAAGGAGTTTGGCGCGGTCATGGGGCCGCGCTTTAGCACCATGGCGGCCGGTGTCGAGATTGCATCCTGCGCCGGGCCGGCAGGATCAGAGCGATTGCACCGCCTTCAGGAAGGCGAGCACACGGCCCTTGTCCTTGACACCGGGGGCACTTTCGACGCCGGACGACACGTCGACCAGCGTCGCCGACGTACGGCGAACGGCCTCCGTCACGTTGCCGGCATCCAGACCGCCGGACAGCGCCCAGGGTAGTGGATGGCGGAAGCCTTCCAGCAGCCGCCAGTCGAAGCGCAGGCCCATGCCGCCGGGAAGCTCCGCGGTCTCCGGCGTCTTCGCGTCGTAGAGCAGGCGCGTGGCGGCACCGGCATAATGTGCGGCCTGCGCCAGATCGGCGCCGGTCTTGACCGCGACCGCGGCCCACACGTCGCGGCCGAAGGTGGCGCGGATCGCGGCGACACGGGCAGGCGAGGTCTTGTGAAGCTGGATGGCGTCGAGGCGTCCGGCCTTTACCGCGGCCTCGACCAGCGCGTCCTCCGGATCGACGAAGACACCGACCCGCTGGACATGCGTGGGCACCCGGCCGGCGAGCCCGGTCGCAGCCTCCAGCGTCAGATGGCGGGGCGAGGCGGGAAAGAAGACGAAGCCGACATGCGACGCACCGCCCGACAGGGCAGCATCCAGTGTGTCCGGCGTGGTCAGGCCGCAGATCTTGGCGGTGACGGGCACGTCAGAGGGTGGCCGCGATGGCGCGGGCGGCGGCGTCGGGATCGTCGGCCTGGGTGATCGGGCGTCCGATGACCAGGATGGAGGCGCCGGCGTCGATCGCCTGTCGCGGCGTGACGACGCGCTTCTGGTCGCCGACCGGTCCGTCGGCGGGGCGAACGCCGGGGACGACGAAGAAGCCTTTCGGCCAGGCAGCCTTTGCCGCGGCAACCTCCGCACCCGAACAGACGATGCCGTCGACGCCGGCATCATGGGCGAGTTCGGCAAGGCGCAGAACATGGTCGTGCGGGGCGCCGGTAACGCCGGTATCGGACAGGTCGGTGGCGTCGAGGCTGGTCAGCATGGTGACGGCGACGACCTTCGTGCCGGTAGGTGCGGCGGCCTTGGCGTCCTCCAGCATGGCGCGGCCGCCGCTGGCGTGGACGGTCAGGATTGCGGGTGCGATGGGGCCGAGGGCCTGTACCGCCTTGGCGACGGTGTTGGGGATGTCGTGGAGTTTGAGGTCGAGGAAGACGGGCAGGTCGAGATGCGCCATTTCGCGCACGCCGGCAGCACCATGCGCGCAGAAGAATTCCAGGCCCAGCTTGATCCCGCCGACATGATGGCGGACCCGCTTGGCTAGGGCGAGGGCGCGGGACAGATCGGGGGTGTCGATCGCGACATAGATGCGGTTGCTCATCGCGGTCAGATCGCCGTGCCGGGCTTATCGATCGACATCGCCAGCGGGGTGGCGGGTTCGGCCACCGGTTCGGTCGCGGCGACGACGCTGCTGCGCAAGTCGGTCAGGTTGCGCTCGGCCGTCGCGAGGCGCTGGCGCAGGCGCCAGCGGACGGCGTGTTGCCAGATGAGGGTGGGCACGAGGCCGAGGAGAAAGGTGACGAAGAGGAGGACCGGCAGGTTCACGTCGGCGATCAGCCCGCCGACCAGCCGGATCGGCACGGTGGTCCAGTTGCCCATGGTGAACGCCGCGGCGAGAAACGCCAGCAGACACCAGAACAGGATCTTCAGGAACTGCATGCGGGTCCTCGGGTAACGATACTCATGCCGAGGTCTAGCCGCGATCGGGGGGCAAGGCCAGCCTTCAGCCGATCTCGCGGCGAAGCGAGGCGATAAGCGCCGGGATTGCGGTCAGCCGCGGCTCTTCCTCGTCGAGGATGGCGAGAAAGGCGGCGCGCTTGATCGCGGCGACGCGGCCCGGGCGCATGCGGATGGTGGGGGGCAGGGTGGACACGGTGATGTCGATCATCCGCTCCGCGCCGTGGAGGCGCCCCCACAGGTAATCGTTCTCGCGGTAGGCCCGGCTGAAGAAGGCGCCGAAGCTGTTGAACTGGATGCCCTTCAACGTTGCCTCGGCACCACCGGCGCGGATCGCGACGGCATCATCGGGCGAGATGCGATCGACCTTGACCGGATCGAACTCGTCCAGTCCCTCGCCCTGCAACAAGGGGAGCGTGGCGACGTCGAAATAGGGAAAGCCGAGATAGCTGAGCAGCAGCGTGCGACGCGGCTCGCGCGGGAGGGCGGCCAGCGCCTCGGCCAGCCGGGCGTCGGTTTCATCATCGAGGCGGCGGCAGTCGAGCGCGGTGGCGAGCGCATCCAGCAGCGGTTCGGCCTCGCCACGCCACGAGCGCACCGCGGGGCGCAGCGCCGGATGGGCGGTGCCGCGCTGCCGATCGAGATGCGCCGCCAGCGTTTCATAGATGGCGCGCCGCATTGCGGTGATCGCGGGATCGGGGGGATCCGCCTCGACCTCCGCCAGCCGCCGGGCGAGCAGGCGCAGGCGGCGGATACGAAAGCCGAGGTCGAAGCTGCGCAGGAAATCGATGATCGCGGTGTCGTCGTTCGCCAGCCGCTCGTCCAGCGCGGCGGCAAGCGCCCCGCGCATGCGTGCGCGGCGTGGCGTGCCGGTATCGCCCGCCGCCTCCGCCGCCATGGCGGCAAGGTGATCCAGAACGCCCGCACGCTTGAGATGGGCATAGGCGGCGAAACCGAAGCCCGACTTGGCGACGGCGCCGGCATGGGCACGCTGGCGCCAGGCGGCGAGGCGGGCCGGCGTGGGGCGATCGAGAAAGAAGGTGCGGCCGAACAGTTGCTCCACCTCCGCCTCCACCTCGCCGCGGATCGCAGCGACGATGCCCTGCATGCGGTCGATCCGCTCCGACCGGGCGGCGATGGCCTCCAGATTGTCGCGGATCGGCTGCTGGCGAGGAAGCTCGCTGATCGCACCGAGAATGGTCTGGAGGAAACCGGGCTCGGCGCCGCTGCCGCCCAGGCGAAACTTCGTGCCAGGCGAAGGATCGATATAGACGAAGCGCCGGTCGACCTCGCGCCGGGCCGGACGCTGCTTCAAGGCATCGATCGCGGGGCGGAAGGGTGCGTTGGCGAGCACCGATCCGTCGATCAGCACCGCGCGGTCGGCGGCGTTGGCGGCGTGATGGCGGGGCAGCACGCGGCGCAGAAAGGCGCGGCGGGTCGGCCAGCGGCTTCCGCGCGTCTCCAGCACCCGGTCCATCTCGCCTGCGCTGAATGGCGGGAAGGCGCCGGGAAAGCTGGAGGTGGCCCGCGCCGCGAAGGCGAGTTCGGCGGCGGGGGCGAGCGTGTGGACCTGTTCGCCTCCGTCGCTGAAGTCGATGACGATGCGGTGTTCGGTTTCGACGACTTCGGCCGGCGAATGGAGTTGCAGACGTTCGGGGTGGCCGGTGAAGTCGGTGACGGTGACGTAGAGATCGAGCGGTTGCCCATCGGGCAGCAGTCGGGGACCGCGCGGTGCCGCCGCCATGGCGTCGAAGGCATCGAGCAGCAGGCCGGTGAAGATGGTCCCGCCAAAGGGGGGCTCAAACCAGCGCGAGCGAACGAAATGCGACAGCTTGGCGCGAACCTCCTCGCGCGTGGTGTCGTCCAGTGCCTCCACCGAATCCGCGCTGCGGCCGGCGGCCATCCAGGCAAGGGGAAGCGCCCAGACCTTGGAGAAGCGTGACGCGGGTGCGGCGGCGGGATCGATCAACGCCTCCACATCGGCGGCCGTCAGCCAGAGATCGGTGAGCGGATCGAGCGACTGGCCGGTAGCGATGGCCTGGCCCAGGAAAATGCCGTTGATGCCGCCCGCACTGGCGCCGGCGATGATGTCGGGCAGGACGCGGATACGCCAGCCGCCCTGTTCGGCGATTTCCTCCAGCAGCGTGCGATAAACGGCGGCGCTGCCGGTGGGGGGCGGATCCCGTTCATGGAAGCCGCGGCTGGCGCGGGCGAGGTGCCAGATCTCCTTGGTGATGCCGTGCATGTAAACGGCAAGACTGATGCCGCCATAGCAGACGAGTGCGAGGCGAAGCTCCTTTTCGCGCATCACCCGCGACGCATCATGCGGGCACCAGATTGGCCCAGATGGGCAGGTGATCGGATGCCTTGCGCGAGGCCGGGCTGAGATGCACGCCGCATTCGGCGATGCGCAGATCGGCCGACACCATGATCCGGTCGAGCCGCCCGATCGGCCGCCGCGCGTGGAAGCTGGGACCCGTGCCGGCAAAGGCGAAGTCGCGTCCGAAATCGCGCAGGCAACCTGCCGCGGCGGTCCATTCGTTCAAGTCGCCCATCATGACGGTCGGCAACCGGTCCGGATAGGCATCGACATGGTTCAGGATCGCCGCGGCCTGACGACGGCGCCACAGACCGGACAGGTCGAGATGCATGCCGATGACGCGCAGATGCGTGTCCCGACACCGGATCTCCGCCACCACCGCGCCGCGCGGTTCGAGCGCGGGCAGGTGGATCGCCTCGTGATGACGGATCTCGGCCTGCTTGCGCACAAGGATGGCGTTGCCATGCCAGCCCATCGACAGGGCACGCATGCCGAACTGGACCGGCTTCCAGTCGCTATGTTCGGCCAGAAGATGGAGCGGGAGGACGCCTTCGCGCGTGCCGAAGCGGCGATCGGCCTCCTGCAGCGCGATCACATCGGCGTCCACCTCGCGCAGGACCTCCAGGATCCGCTCCGGATTGCGCCGCCGGTCGGTGCCGATCCCCTTGCGCATATTGTAGCTGGCGACTTTTATCATTCCGGGTGGGTAACGCCGGAATATGGTGCCGGTTGCAGGGATCGAACCCGCGACCTTCGGTTTACAAAGTCTCGGACCGTTTTCGCACGGGGCAGTTGTAACGTCTCGGGAAGGCGGCGGTGCGTCATCCGCGCTCTGCTTCGGACCGCGGTTCGTGTGCCCCGCGCTGTGCCACCATCGACTTGGCGGTGCGTGCCTGTTCGGGGGTCAGGAACGCCAGATATCGCTCAGTAACGGTGATCGTGCCGTGGCCCAGCTCGCCTTGCAGGTCGTAGACCGAGCCGCGACCATGGCGGAGATATTCCACGGCAAACAGGTGGCGGAAATCGTGGTGGCTGAAGCGGTGGAACTCGACCCCTTCCTGTGCCGCCTTGCGTGCCACCCGGCGCATGTATCCGCCGATCCGGGACGAGACGCCGGCGATCTGCTCGCCCTTGCCCTGCCAGAACACCCAGGGCTTGCCGATGTAGCGCGGCTGGCGGTCGAGGATCGCCTCCGTCTTTGCCGTCAGCGGGACGACGCGGGTCTTGCTGCCCTTGCCGCATGCGACCGTCAGCGTGCGGCCGGCTCGGTCGACCGCGGTGTGGCGGAGCTGGATCGCCTCGTCGAGGCGCAGGCCCGCCTCCCGCGTCAACTCGCACAGGTCGCGGATGCGATCGGGAAGCGCGGCGAACACCATCGCGACCGAGGCATCGTCCGGCAGCACGATCCGCACCGTCCGCTCGGGCGCAATCCGGCGCAGGTTGAGCGCGGCGACCGGGTTTTCGGGTATCCAGCCCTCGTCGGCCGCGTGGTTCAGCACGCTGCCGAGCGCGGTCAGGTCGCGCCGAATTGTCGCGTTCTTCACCCCGGCGCGGCGGCGCGACTTCACCACCTCCTTCAGCACGTCGACGGTGACCGCCTGGATAGCCAGCGGATCGAAGAAGCTGCGCAACTGGCGCAGGCTGCACGCGTAGCGGGCAAAGGTGCGCTCGGCGAGATTGCCCTGTACCGCCTCGGACCAGGACACGACCGCCGCCGGCCAGGCGACCGGCCCGACGATGCCGAACCGAGCCTTGTCCTCGATCTCCTCTTTCAGCGCTGCCAGTCGCTTCACCGCGATCCGCTCAGAACGCGTTCGTAGGCTTTCGCGGTATTCCTCCCCGTTGACCTTGAAACGCGCCCAAAAGATGCCGGCGCGGAGGTAGAGATTTTTCGGCATGAAGACCTCGTGGTGCGGGTGACCCAAGCGCGCAGCTCGGCAACGGCGAAGAGCCACCGGCCGGCCGGCTTGGACGCGCCGGGAATCGATGGCGCGAGGCTCTGGAGGGTGCGGCGGCTCATGCCGGTGATCAACACCGCGTCCGCGATGCCGACGCGCTCGGCCTGCCCGATCATGCGTGGAGACCCGCACCGTTCGCCACCCTCGCCGCGACCAGGCGCTCCTCCAGCGCCAGGCCGCGGATCGCGGCGGCGGCATCGGCGGCGGCCGCGATCTGGAGCGCCGGGTCCGGCAGGAATGCGCGCACGCGCTTCAGCACGTCGCTGCCGGCGGCGGCGGGATCGCCCCTCGTCACGTCGACGATCGACGAGACCATGCGCAAGTGCACGGCCATTTCCTCCAGCTTGCGGGCGGCATGATCAAGCGCCTCCGCCTTGGTCAGCAGCACCGGCGGCGCGGGAAAGCGCGGGTCCGCGCTCACAGCCCCACCATGTCGCGCAGCAGGCCGGCCATGCCCGGGGGATCGATGATGCAGGCGATGACGGTGGCGCACAGGAAGCCGGCAACGGTCAGCTTGCCGAGGGTGGTGCTGTCCAGGCGCGGATCGATTTGGGCCGGGTAGGGGCGGCAGCGCCAGCAGGTACAGTCCATGCTGTGGATGCCGGCCGGGGCGGGCCAGTCGGAGGCGTCGTGGATTTTCACGGCTTTGTCTCCCGAAGAGCGGTGCGGATGACTTCCAGGCTCCAGGTCTGGAGCCAGCAGGCGAGGGCGACCGCGCCGGTCGCGGCCTGCGCATGCCCGAAGAGCAGGCAGGCCAGCGCGATGCCGATCAGGATCGTCGCGGCAAGGTGGGCGCGGCTGATCAGGCTCACGCGGCGGCGAGCCCGGTGACCGGCGGCGGCGGCACGATCGGTGGCGATGCCTTTGCCGCGCAGGCGGAGCAGAGCGCGGGGGCCGCCCACTCGCACGGTCCGCCATGCTGCTCGACGCAGGCGTCCTGCTCCGAGCAGGCGCAGATCGCACACAGGGGCGGCGCCTGGTCGATCAGGCGGGCCTGTAGCGCGCAAAGCTTGACCAGCACGTCCCAGTCGAATGGAAACGCGATCTGGAGCGCCAGCGCGACGTCGATCGACACGGGTACGATGCCCTGCTCGATCGCGGCGATCCATTCGCCGCGGATGCGGGCGCAGACGCTCGGCACCGTCTGGGTGACGAGGCTGACCTCGTCGAGCGTCAGTCCGGCAGCCTCGCGGCGCAGGCGCAGATAGATGCCCGGCGTCACCGGCGGGCGGCCGTCATGTCGATCACCACGCCCGGCGCGGCGATCTCGATCGCGGTGCGCAGGTCAAGGACCGCATGCGCGAGGCTGGCCGCGACCTGGTTCAGTTGTCGCGCCGCGATGGTGTGTTCGGGCAGATCCATGACGTGGTGCAGCGGCAGCAACCCCTCGACCCGCTGGCGCACGCGGCGCAGCTCGGCGAGCAGCAGGGACATTTCATCGAGATCGAGGAGGTTCACGGCGGGTGGGCCTTGGGCAGCACGAAGCCGCTCCGCCGATCACGGTGAACGGCGGGCGGCTGGCGTGACGATGTGGGGAGTACGGACGGCGGGGCCGGCTAGGGCGGTCGGATCGGGGTGGCGAGCAGCGGGATCGTCGCTTCATAGGCGGCGATGCTTTCTTCCACCTCGCGGACCGCGTGCCGGAAATCGGCGGCGGTGGCGCCGGGCAGCATCGCGGTCATCAGCGCCACTTTGGCTTCGGCCCCTTCGCGGATGACCGTGCCGGTCATGTCGGGGAGGAGCGCAAGATCGACGCCGGCCACCGCGGCGTCCTGCGCATCGAGAAGCCGGCGATAGGTGTCGAAGAATGGCGCGCCCGCGCCGCCGGCGGCGCGCCAGGCGCAGTCCAGCGCGAAGCACGTCGCGATCGGCGGCGTGCGCGCGGTGTCCGGGTCGGTCCAGTCGCGGATTGTGCGCTCGGCGGGGTTACCGGCGACCGCGCGCACCGCGGCGGCGCCCAGGCGCTTCACCATCATGCCCAGATCGTCCTCGAACGACAGCGGATCGCGGCGCTTGGTCATGCCGCCCAGCCGGCGGCGGGCCGCACCAATTGACACGCCGGCGCCGTCCCCCCGCAGAGACGGCGCCGACGCCCGGCGCCGGAGCGGCCGCCGAGCCCGATTGCCAGACACGCGGTCGATGGCAACGGACCGGCGGCGGGCGAGCGGATAGAATGGGTGGCAGGCTGAGGGAGCGCGCGACAGCAGGGAGTGGGGCTGCGCACGGTCCCCGGCCGGCCTGCCAGCGGCCGGGAAGGGGTATGGTGTGAAGCGATCATCGGGCGGGCACCTGACTGGAACCCTCGGCGGCGGCGTCGCGCTGGAACAGATCCGGACGCAGATCCTCGCGCGGGATGCCGGTGGCCTCCTCGACGATCGGGCAAAGCTCGGCCGGCAGGGGTACGTCGTTCTTCAGCCAGTCGTTGATCGTCGACTGACGCCGGCCGACCAGCCGGCCGAACGCGCTTTGCGAGCGTTCTGCCCGCACTGCCCGCGCCAGCGGCGTGTCCTTGTGGTGCTCGATGCCCATGACTCAAAACTAACGGCATGCCGTTAGTTGTCAACCGGCATGCCGGAATAGGCTTCTACCGGCGTGTCGGTAGATTGCGGCCATGACCATCGGCGAGCGAATTGAGGAACGAAGAAAGGCACTTGGCGTCAGCAGCCAGGCCGAACTCGCGCGCCGTGTCGGTATTTCACAGTCGACGATGAACGGGCTTATCAAGAAGCCCTATCGTTGGTCACCGCACTTGGCGCGAATCGCGCGCGAGCTTTCGACCTCGGTCGAATATCTGCTCGGCGAATCGAATGACCCGTCCGAAACTGGGACGGCGGCGACCTCCGCGGCGGCCGTTCAGCAGATAATGATGCCGGTCACCTTGCCCGGCGTTGCGGCGCTGACGTCGATGTTTGAGGGCATCCTTCTGGCGTCGGAGGATATGCGAGGCGCCGAACTCGCTCGTGAACTTGCAGAGCGGCTGCCCAGCGCGCTCGCAGTCGCACTACGGTCTCCGTCTCCGCCGCCTGCGGGTCGGACCGCATCGCAGCCAGAGCCGCTTGTAGATGGCGATGGCGATCATCGCGCACCGCGGCGAGCGTCGCGCACGTGACCGCGCAAGGGGTGCAGCCATGCGCGCAGCCGGGCTCGGTCACCCACGCGCTTTCGAATTCGGTTTTCGCCGGCACGCTTTCCCCCAGAATGAGCCGAGGGAGTACGGCTCGGGGGATTGAGGTCGGCGGGGTTAAGATTTTTGCAATGGGGGGTGCATGTCTGGGGGGAATATCGGCAACCTGCTTGGCCTGGCGCAGAGCGCGCAGGCCGGCGGCAATCTTGAAGAGGCCGTAAGCTACTACAACCGGGTGCTGGAGATCGACCCGCGCATGCCCGCCGCCTGGCTGGGCAAGGGCGAGGCGGTCGCGTGGCAATCGACGCTGGCGCATCTGCGGCTGGACGAGGCGCTGGTCGCCTTCACCCATGCGATCGGCTCGGCCGACCCGGCGGAGGCCAAGGACATCGCCGGGCAGGCCGCGCGCACGATGAACACCGTGGTGACTGCGCTGCACGGTCTGGCGCAGTCGCATCTCGCGGAATTCGTGAACGTGTCGGATGTCTGGGCGCAGCATATCGGACGTAACGCCGGGATGATCGCCGCGCTGGAGTCGGTGCGGGACTGGAGCGGGGACGAAGGGCTGCTGACGAATTCCACGATCGAGGCGCTGTGTCGCGATACGCTGGAGGGACGCAGCTACAAGGATCCGTTCGACAACAACACGGCCAAGCTGCACGGCGTCACGCCCGGCTACGAGGCCGACCTAACCGCAAAGCGGCAGGAGGTGATCGGCCGGATCGCCGCGATCATCCCGAACTACAGCGCACCGGAGCTGAAGAAGCAGAAGCTTGAGGAAGCCGCCTGTTTCGTCGTGACCGCGACGATGGGTGATTTCGAGCATCCCGTCGTTCGGCTGATGCGTCGGTATCGCGACGAACGGATGCTGCGCGGGCCGAAGGGCACGCGGCTCGTCCACGGCTATTACCGGGTAGGGCCTGCGGTGGCGGCGGTGATCGCGCGCCATGTCGTGCTGCGGCGGATCAGCTATGTGCTGGTGGTCGCCCCGGCGGCGCGCTGGGCGCGCTGGCGTCTGTCGCGGTGAGCGGCCGGGCAGATCGCCGCCACGCGACCGCCATTGTCCCAGCGGACCTTGTAGATCGCCTGGCGCGCAGTGAGCTGGCGGCAGCTCAGATCGACGCCGGCCACGCGCACCAGCGCCAGCGTCCGACCGTACCGGTCGCGGCCCACCCGCTCGATCGTCGCGCGGCCGGCCAGGCCGGCAGCCAGGTGGCGTTGCGCGGCGACCGGATCGCCCGGCGCGCAGCGGCGCCCCCGGCGGCAATGGCCGGGCAGCTCGGGCGCGTCGATCGCGACGAGGCGGATGCGCTCGCGTCCACAGCGGAGGGTGTCGCCATCGACGGCGATCAGGGTGCAGGCGAGATGGATAGCAATCATCGATGGATTGTAGGCCGATAGTGAACATGAATGCAGATGCCACCGCTTCGGACGCGATCGAAATAGCGTTCCCCGCTCTACCTGCCGTCTGGCTAACCCTGAGATGAAGCGGCGAACTCAACTGATCGGTTGGCGGCGCTGGCTGGCTGAGATCGAAATCATGATCCTTGGCTCAGCGGTGATCGCTGCTGCATGTTTCATCGTCCGCAATGTCATCGATGCAGTGTTCGACGGCTGAAGATGCAACCCAGCCCGTAATTTCAATGGGCGTTATTTCTTTCGCGGCGCTTCGGAGCGCATGGCCGACGACGAGGTTACAATATGGCATCTCCTTTAGGGGCGTTTCTTGCGCGAAACTCTGTTGCTGCGGCTAACGGACTTCCCTTAGTTCACACTACGCGATCATATAATGTCCGGATGCTGATGGAAGAAGGCGTCATAAAGCCACAGCAATGTGACGTATTCTTGCAGGACAAGTTAAACTATTTTTTTGTTGGCCGTCCTGCTTACAAGTACAATAGTGACTCGGGACAAGCAGATCATTGGGAGTTGCCTTGTGTTTTCATATTTGAGTCTCAGGAAATTGGCGGCATAAAGCGTATCTTCCCATTTGACTCGGGTGCTTTTGCTGGCAAGCGCTATCCAAGCTATATCGCTGGTATGCCCATTGAAAATTTTGAAGTCAGTGGAGCGGATGCTCCCGGCAAACTCATTGGGGCATTTTTCGGCTCCGCACGTCGCTATCTTGATATGCAACCAAAGGGTCGTGAGGAGTTTGAGGCCGAATATTCCATTTCCCCACTTGACGCTGAATTGAGCGCGGCAAGCCGATTAGCCGGGGAGGGGACCATCAGAACATTCGATGATCGGCGCTTCTCCATCGAGATACAGAGCGAGCAGGAGGTTCACCTTGCGAGCACAAAACCAATTGCTGTAGTTATCCCTGAGATATACCTCGGTGTCGATGGGGTGATGGACAAGATCCAGGTTGATTGGCAGGCTGAAGCTTTGGGGTATCCAATGCACTCGCTCAGCTTAGACAATTACTATGGTCTGATATACAAAGAAGTCTTTGATTTTTACACTCGCCGAGGATTTATCTAATGGCGAGAAATATATTAGAGTTCGTTTCCATTGTCCCCTCATCTCCTGCGTTCGTGATACCTGTCTTCTCTGTTCCAGGCACCAATCAGGTATGTGTTCAGGATTTGGATGCGTTAGGAGAGATACGTCAATTTCTCGCCTTCGATCCTGAACATTTTCACTCGGTTCCCGTAATGGCGCCAGCATTGCAGAAAGATGAGGGGGAAGCGGGCGTCCTGGCCTTCTGGTCCAGCCCGTTTGAGGTTCTGGTTGGCACATCAATCGAGTTGCGGGCCTTGATAGCGCCTATAAGTCCTTCGCTCTTGCCGGATTTCGTTGCGCTTGAGGCGGCGACTTTGCTCGAGGATGAGCAACTTCTCGTTTCGGCTGCAGAGCGGGTGGCGAAACGCATCCGATCGACGTCTGGTAGAGCTACGTTCGTGTCGCGGGCCGCGGGACGGCGGGCGTTGATGCAGCATCTTCGAGAACGCGCGCGTGAGGAGGTGGCAGAAGCGCAAAAATCTTCGGTTGAGGACTATCTGTCTGCACTGCAATCGGATGTTTCTGCCGGGGATTGGATGAACGTATGGCGTCAAGCAATTCGGTTGCATAATAGCACGCGCTTGTATGACGTCGCGATGTGGAAACTTTCCACAGATGGCTTGCGTGACTATGCTTATCTCGTATTCAACCACATCAGTTCACGTTGGGCTGTAAACAAATTAACCGAAGTGGCAGCGGGTTGGCTACATCGACATGACTTCGATACCGAGCAATGGGGTCAGATATATAGATTGTTTTTCCATCGCTTATCAGCGGATGATTATCCGCTTGGACTGAATTATCTTGAATATTCGTCTAAAGAAGAACACGATCACAGGTCCATCATTGCATGGTGCGAGATTTGGTCGGGGCTTTGGGAGAGAGGTTTCGAACGCCAAACTCTTATCGAGTTGGCCGTAAGCGTTCAACGTGGAGTGCCTGACAACGATTTTCTGCCACTTGTTTGCGCCCCCTTGATAAGAGAGGCGAGTCAAGGCTGGGCCTACGAGCGGATGCAGCATTGGCTGTGTTTTCCAAATGTGCAAAGCGCTTGGGTTCATTGCTTCATTGAATTTGCTGACCCCGCGGGCATATCAGAACAGTACGAAGCCGGATTACAATGGCTGGAACAGATGGGGTCAGGAAGCAATCAGTGGATCAAGCTCTGGGAATTTATGCGGAGCAGCATGGATCAAGCCACTTGGTTAGGTTTCGCTCACCTTTGGCTCGCTCGCGCGCGGAAGGATCTAAAAAGTTGGCCGGACGTGTTCCGCTTGTTGGTCACTGAGTATGGCTCGCCGGTGACGCCGGCGTTGCGTCACGCTGCACGAACGTGGCTCAAGGAATCTCGCGCGCCATACTACCCCGCGGTTATTGCGGAGACGGCGGATCTAGCAGATGAGATGCTCGTCAATGATCAATGGTATATCTCGGCTTCTGATGAGGCCTCATCGACAACAGGGGTTCGGCGTGCCCGATGATCAAGGCTTCAGGCGCCGCGTTGGAGGCGAGAACTATCCTTGACCGGGGAAGGCCAGGCAGGTGTGAGCCGTCGATTTCGTCCCAAACCTACTATCGTCAGCCGGAAGCTTCAAGCACTTCGCTTTATTAAACAATTTTACGCTGAGTGGGGTAGCAGCCCGAGCCTTGAGGAGATCGGCGCTGGGCTGGGCGTTTCGCGGCAGCGGGCGCATGCGCTGGTGTGTAAGCTGGCGGCCGATCGGCTGATCGTGCGGCGACCGGGCAACCGGGGCATCCTGCTCCCCGATCCGGCGCTGATGATGTCACGATCGGACGCGCTGCTGCTCCTCCAGGCGGGCGGGTGGAAGGTGACGGTCGATGGTGCGAATGTCGGCATACCGGCGTGCGACGTCTGGCCGTTGACGGAAAGCGGACTGCCTTTGATTGCTGAGCTGGATCACATTCCCGCCGTTGAACCGGGGGGCTTTCATGACGATCCAAGCGGGCGCGGCTGACAGGCCGGCATTTCTGAGCATGCGCGAACGGCAGCGGGTCGAGCATCTGGTGCTGGGCATGCCCCGGCCTGTGCCCGAGCTGAAACGGCCGGAGGGTATGGATCGTCGCTCCTGGAAGATCGAGAAGGCCCGCTTGCGCGAAGCCGGCGCGCGGCTTGCCCCCGGCATCGAGGAGGCGGTGGCGCTGCGCGAACAGTGGCGGGGTGTCCAGGGCACGCCCGAGACGCTGGAGCGCGAGGCGCGGTCAAGCGAGGGCATGCTGGCGCGGCTGTGCCGGAAGGGGACGATCACCGCCAATCAGCTCGCCGCGGCCGAGCAGATCCGCGAGTGTGTCGAAGCGCTGCGGGCCGAGGTCGGCTATCCTACCACCTCCTGGGAAGCGCGGGTCGACGGCGGCCGCTGCGGCGGCGGCGAGGGGGGGCTCATCGCCTACCGGGCGGTGCGGTGGGAGATGGCCTATTCGCGGTGGCGCCGCACAGTGACCGGACCGATCGCGATGCTGCTGGAGATGATCGTCGACGGGGTAGGGTATAGCGCGGCGGCGCCGCGGTACCGGATGAGTGCGAAGCGGGCGAAGCAGTGCCTGCTCGATGCGTTAAATGCGTGGTGGGCGGTCTGCTGCTCGGCGGGGCGGGAACTTGATGCTCCAGCGATCGAAGCGGCGCGAGCTGGCCACATATAGATCGCCACTCCAGCGTAAACAGCAGTGGAAAGCCATAATATTTCGATGGCGGCGCTTACGCTGGGAGGCGCGTTTCTTACGAATAAGTGTGCCACGATCCCAGAATGCGTAAGCGCCCAGGAAAAACGAAACGGCGGTACGATCATTTCATCGGGATAGAAAAACCTAAAATTCGGTGTCAAATGTTAGGCGAGACTAGCGATCTGACATAGGTAATCAAATCATCGATAGATCTCGAGTCATTTTCCAGCAACCATCGGATCAACTCAACAGTATGATGCGTCTTCCGATAAATGTGACGTTGATCCGTCAGCCCTGCGAACATGTCATTTAGAAGCTTTGGGGCATCGACTTCGCTACCCGTGATGCCAGATACGATATATTTGCAAGAATGTTCGTTCAGCCAACCTTCGATATCGCTGACATTCGGCGGAAGCCCGGCGTCGTTACATCGGCGAAAATCCTCTGCCAATATGTCAGCTATGGCGTTCGGATTGATCACATAATTCTCAATGCTCCGAGCGGGTAGAAATTTGATACGTCCTTCAGAGCGCCGGCTAATATCCTCAATGTCCCTAGTTGATCGTCCCTCCCGATCAAGATTGAAGGTCGAATCACGAGGTAAAAGTGAAGAGCCTTTGCCCAAAATAGCATATATGTCCAAGACAGACTTCACATCAACATTGTTTCGTTCAAGATCGCCAGTTGCGCGCAATGGGAGGAAGGCGGTCGTTGCAACGTTTAAACCTGCCCATCGGGCAATCATCGGAAATGCACGTACTTCAGTTGGACCTTCACACCAGACTACGCGGTCTGCTGCGAAAACATCAGATAATTCGCATCCAAGATCAACTAGAATTCTTTGAAGGTCAGCTAAGGAACGCCGATCAAGCCTCTCGATGTGAGATTCACCCTCACTCCAAGACACCGACAAGAGAACATCTGGATCAATAACTTCAATTAGCTCCGGCGAGTGTGTTGAAATTATGTATTGGTTGTGATCGTATATCTTTAGAATGTTCATAAGCTTCTTAGCTGCGCCAGGATGTAAGAAGCTGTTTGGTTCATCAATAACAATTATGCTGTGACGCTTTGTCATAGCGACGTATAAAATGCTTAGCACTTGGGCAAGGCCGGTACCCGATTCTTGCAATAAGATTGCATAATCAGATTCCGCTTCTTCTGGGTCATTCTGCCACACATAAACAGCAATTTCAACTGAGAGAGGGCTCACTGCAATCTCTCGAATCGAAGGAAACACCTCGCGAACGTGCTCCTTGAATTTGCTCCAGGTGGCTGGATTGCGGCTCATGGTAGAAAGTACCGCGGGTAGGTTGCGTGCAGCGGGATCTAGTTGGGTTGTTTCAGAAACAGCGCATGCTCCAACCTTTAGGCGTTCAGGATCGAAAACGTATATTTCTGTCGTTCGAAGGGTGTCGATCAGCGCAGGCAGCGTGTCGTGGCCCGTGTTTCCATATACGGAAAAAGCGTCGTTAGCAGGACTATACTGAACCAACCTTGTCGCGCTGCTTTCGTGAGCGCCAAACATTCCATGCGATGGACTTTGCGATGGAGAGAACCCTGATCCCGAGTTTGTTTTAACATTTATACTTATCTCGTTGCTGCTGAACAACGACAAGATGAAGGTGTCACTATCTTCCGTCGGGACGGTAATATAGACACCTTCATTATGATTTTTAACAAATGACTCTAATTGGCTTCCTGCCAACGTGAATTCAGCATGAAAAGTTGATGGAAAGTTCGCTAACCAGTCCTTATTTAGAGGGCCGCGATAAGGCATATTTGGATTCGAGCCAAAGCGAAACGATTGTAAAAGTGCAGTCTTTCCACTATTGTTTTGCCCAACAACCACTGTCCGCTTCTTACTAAGAATAATCCAACCGGTGTCTCGAAACGACTTGTAGTTTTGAACTCTAATTTTTGATATTTTCATATTATATCACCATCTGAGCATACCAGACAGCCTAGCTCGATGATGATGGCTGTCTAGCCAATTCGATCACGAAGGAACAAACACTCCCAGGTGATCGACGACGACACGGAAAGCTGTCTTAATTCAAATCAATGACTGTAGGATTTTTCGGTTGCGAATGGTCCAGGTCCAAGTTGCCTGTCTTTGATCCCAGTGAAACCAGCGTCGGGGCTTTGGGCATGCCCTTATTTTCGACTGACGATCCGCCTCGGCTGAGCCGAAGGTATCTTGCCGAATCGTTCCTGTTATGTTCCACTGACGCTCATGGAACACCTTGATCCGACTCACATTCAGGACGCGCTGCTCACCTCTGCGGGGTGGGCGCGTGTGGGGCTGACGGCGCCGAGTGCGCGGCTGCGGGAGCAGGCGGCCAAGGAGCTGGCGCTGACGATCTGCGAGCGGCTGAATGCCGCTGAGCCGCTCGATCGCAATCAGCTTCCTCTCCCGCTCTGATGTGGGACGGGCGACCTTTACCAAACTGGCCGACTTCTGTCGGCATGACGCCAATCTCGCCTGTCACTGCCGCGGCTGCGGGCGCGTTGGTGTGGTCCATCGCGATCGCTTTGCGCGCTGGTGTTTCCTCCATCGCAAGCCGACGGCGCTGGAAGTCTTGCCGCGGTGGCTCCGCTGCTCGCGGTGCGGGGGGCGGCCGTCGATGATCTCGCCGACGCCGAAGGGCCCGACCTTTCCGCGCTGGGGCGAGGCGGAGGAGGGATGGAAGCGGCTGCATCGCAAGCTGCGCGGGTGATCGCTGCGGGCCGTTGACAGAATAGGGACTGAATTTCATCCAGGCGGACGGGCAAATCGGCCCTGCGATAGCTGCGTGCGAAGCCCGTCCCCCGGCGGGCTTTGTCGTATCTGGAGACCGCCCTATGGCCGAGCCGCGCCGAAGCACAACCGCCGGCGCGCACGGCCGCGCCGCTGCCACCCGCCCCCGGGAAGCGCAGCGGCGCTTGCCGGCGGACGATCTGGAGCGTGCGCGCGATGATCTGGAGGCGCTGATCCGGCGCGTGCGGGCAGGGGCCCGCATCCAGGCGGACATTCACGATTTCGACGAGGAGGCGCAGCGGATCGGCCGCGCCGTCTCGGTCACCTTTCGCGGGCCTGGCGCCCGTCCCTCCGCCGCTCCGCTGTATGTCAGCGCGAACGGCCTTTCAGCCGCATGGTGAGCCTTATGACCCTTGTGCGTCCTCGGTGCCCGGCGGGGCTCGCCGCATGAGCCTGCTCGATCTCGATCGGCTTCGGCAGGTGGCCGAGGCGGGCAAGCCGCAGGATGCGGTGGTGGTGACCCGGCGCTGGCTGGGGCAGGCTTGCGAGGAGTTGATGGCGGGTCGCGGGCAAGCGCCGGCGCTGGATCACGATCGCTATTGCCGGGCG
Organism: Sphingomonas sp. GM_Shp_2; assembly: GCF_026540875.1. NCBI lineage: Bacteria > Pseudomonadati > Pseudomonadota > Alphaproteobacteria > Sphingomonadales > Sphingomonadaceae > Sphingomonas > Sphingomonas sp. GM_Shp_2. Next base: position 69,248 of record NZ_JALNUQ010000011.1, on the reverse strand, counting down.
CATGGCGTGCGCCGGATGATGGTGGACGAGGGGATCGGCGGCTGATGGCGCGGGTGCGATCGGCGGCGCAGCGGGCGCCGCAAACGGTGGAACAGGCGACCGCGCTGCTGGCGCGCTTTGCCGATGCCTCGGCGCAGATCGATGCGCTGGAGGCGCAGCGGGCCGCCTCGCTGGCGGAGATCAACGGGGCGGCGGATGCGTGCATCGTGCCGCTGGCGGCCGAGCTGAAGGACATCGCCAAGCAGCTCAAGCCGTGGTGGGCGGCCTCGATCGAGGAACTGACTGCGGGCCGGCGCAAGTCGATCGAGCTGGGTGGGTGCACCATCGGGTACCGGATCAGTCCGCCCAAAGTGGTGCATGAGCATGGCAGGGACGGGGATGCGGCGCTGGTGCTGCTGGGGACCGGTTATGCGGATCGTGCGGTGCGGGTCAGCTATGCGCTGGACAAGCCCGGCGTGCTGAAGCTGCTGGACGAGCAGGCCCTGCTGGAGGGTGATGCCGTTCCGGATGTCTCGATTGCTTCGCTGGGGTTTGCGGCGCGGCAGGTCGAGGAGTTCTTTATCGATGTCATTGCTCCGCAGCCGATCGCGCTGGCGGCCGGCGGTGACGTCTCTCACGCCTGAGGAGGTCCCATGAATCTCATCCTTGCGCTGCTCGCCTGTCTGCTGCCGACCCACACGGTGGATGGTATCGTGTCGTTTCTGTCGAAGGTGGCCGAGCGCCTGGCCGCGACCGAGGCGGCGCAGAATGCGCGGGCGGCGGATCTCCGGTCGCGGGCGGCTTTGCTCGAGGCTGCGGCTGTGGCGGCCGATGACGAGGGGACGAGGGCTGCGCGCGTGCGGTCGAAGCTGAGCGATCTGGTCGCGTAAGACGTGCCGATGCAGCCTCCGCGGTTCGGCCGACAGGCCAAGCCGCGGAAGCCGTGGGAGCGGCCGCCTCGTCAGCCTGATCGGCGCAAGCGCGGTCGGGCTGGCCAACGCGAGCGTGCTCAGGTTCTCGCCGAAGAGCCGCTCTGTCGGAAATGCCTCGAGCGAGGGCTCGAGGTTGCCACTGATGAAGTGGACCACATCGTGCCGCTCTCAGAAGGCGGCACCGACACCCGCGACAACAAGCAGGGTCTTTGCAAGCCCTGCCACGATGCGAAGTCCGCGGCCGAGCGTGCAGCAGCACGCCGATCGCGCCCCGATTTGCTGTGACGGGCGGGGGAGGGTCAAGATCTCCGGGCATCCCCCGGCGGACACCGACGGCTAGCAAGATTTTCGCGCGGGCGAATTCAAACCTAAAATGATCCCCTGGGAGGTGCCCGATGGCGAGCGGTGGTGCGCGCCCGGGCGCGGGACGTAAGAGGAAGGCGCCGGCGCTGGCGATGACTGCGGCTGAGCGTGCCCGGTCGGTCCCGGTACCCGGCGCCACGCCTGCGATGATCGCGCCGATCCACCTGTCCAGCCTGGCGCAGCTTCTGTTTGCAGACATCGCTGGCATGCTGGAGGCCCAGGGCCGGGCGGAGCCGCAATTCGCTCAGGTCGTCGCCTTGCTGGCGCAGCGGCTGGAGCAGATCCAGCGGTGGCAGTCGGTGCTGGAGATGGCGGGAGACACCTGCACCAGCACGACGATCCGCAAGGTCGACGGCCAGCAGGTCATGACCGAGATGATCCGCGCGCGGCCCGAGGTGGGCATGCTGTCGGATGCGATGCGGCAGGCGCAGTCGCTTCTAGGCGAGCTGATGCTCAGCCCCTCGGCCGCGATGAAGATCGGCAGCGGCAAGAAGGACGCGCCGGGCGACTTCGACGACTTCTAAGACGGTGGCGACGGCACCAGGACTGCCAGTGCGGGATTATCCCGGCATCGCGCGGCAATATGCGGCGGACGTCGTGTCGGGGAAGATCCCTGCCGGCAAGCAGATCCGCCTCCAGTGCGAGCGCTTCATCAGCGACCTGGTCCGCAGCGCGTCGGACGATTTCCCCTACCGCTTCGACGACGACAAGGCGGCCCGGCCGTGTCGCTTCATGGAGCGGCTACCGCACACGAAGGGCCCCTGGGCCAAACAGAAGAAGCGGCTGACACTTGAGCCGTGGCAGATCTGGAATCTCTGCTGCGTATTTGGCTGGCTGCACAAGTCGGGCACGCAGGCGGGCACCCGCCGGTTCCGGCGCTGGCTGCTCGTCGTGCCCCGCAAGAACGGCAAGTCGGCCATCGCCTCGGGTGTGGCGTTGTTCATGCTATGCGCGGACGGTGAGTACGGCGCCGAGGTGTATTCGGGAGCGACGAACGAAAAGCAGGCGTGGGAGGTGTTCCGGCCCGCACGCCTGATGGTCCAGAAGCTGAAGGCGCTGAAGGACAAATTCGGGATCGACATCCTAGCGAAGCAGCTGCTGCGCCAGGAAGACGGATCGCGGATGGAGACCATCATCGGCGATCCCGGCGACGGGCAATCGCCGAGCTGCTCGATCCACGACGAATATCACGAACACGCGGACGACGCGCAGGTCGATACGATGATCACCGGCATGGGCGCGCGCGATCAGCCGCTCCAGTTGCTGATCACCACCGCCGGGGAGAATTTGGCGGGCCCCTGCTACGCCATGATCCTGGAGCAGCGCGAGCGTCTGGCAGGCATCGGGCACAATGGCGGCCCGCCGATCGACGACGATACCTTCTTCGCCGAATATTCGATCGACGAGGATGACGATTGGAAGTCGGAGGCGGCGCTCCGCAAAGCCAATCCGAACATCGGCGTATCGGTCGGCCTGGAATATCTACTCGCCCGACTGCGGGACGCCATCGCCACCCCCCGGAAACGGGGCATCTTCAAGACCAAACACCTCAATCTGTGGGTGGCGGCCAAGGCGGCATATTTCGACATCGAGGCGTGGCGGCGCTGCACCGATCCGGACATCCCGGTGCTGTTCGCCGATGCGGCGGCGCTGGATCGGCTCGCCGGCCGGCGCTGTATCCTGAGCCTCGATCTGGCGTCGAAAGTCGATATCGCCGCGATCGAGTATCTTTTCCTGCCGATCGGCGATCGACCGACGAAGGCGGACCCGTTCATCCGGCTTGGCCGCTACTTCCTGCCTAGCAAGGCGGTCGAGGATACCAGCGCCTATCAGGCGTGGGACGCGCAGGCGTTGCTGGACGTCAACGAAGGTAACATCACCGATTTCGAGGAGATCGAGATCGCGATCGATGAGGCGCGCAAGCTCTTCGAGGTCGAGACGATCGCGTACGATCCCGCCCAGGCGACCATGCTGGTGAACCGCTTGGTCAAGGCGGGGGCACCGGTGCTGGAGGTCGTGCCCAACGTCCTCAACTTCTCCGACCCGATGAAGCAGCTCGATGCCTTCATGAAGGCGGAGTTGATCCGGCATGCCGGCTGCCCGGTGATGGAATGGCAGATCGCCAATGTCGTCGCGCAAGCGGACGCCAAGGACAATGTCTACCCGCGCAAGCCGCGGATCGAAGCCAAGATCGATAATCCGGTGGCGTTGATCGCCGCGCTGGCTGTTGCTCTGACACGGGAGGAAGAACAGGTGCCGACTTCCCCCTGGGACGATCCCAACTTCAGCATGGCGAACGCGGCGTGAGGCTATGGCCTTTCGGCGGCCACGCCGAGAAGCGCTCGATGGAGCGTCCGAACACCATCTCGACGGACGCCTCCTGGGAGGAATGGTCATCGTTCTTCGGGCAGGGCGCCGATCGCGCGCAGCTTCCACACGTCACGATCGCCAACGCGCTGGAGGTGCCGGCGGTACTTGACGCCGTGACGTTCCTGTCCCGGACGCTGGCAGCGCTTCCGCTGCACGCGTTTCGGGATACCGAGGATACGACCGAGAAGGTCGACGGCGATCTGCAGATGCTGCTCAACGAGGCCCCGAACGAGGAGTGGAGCAGCTTCGCGCTACGCCAGTATTTCTGGCAGCAAGTGTTCACCGGCGGCCGAGGGTTGGCATGGATCGAGCGGCGCGGGGTCAAGCCGGTGGCGATCTGGCCGCTCGATCCGACGCGCACCTCGGTACGGCGGCAGGGCGGCCGGAAGATCTATCGCTGCGGTAATGTAGAATACCCGGCGACGGACGTGATTGACGTGCCGTTTGCGCTGAAGGCCAATCAGCTCGACGCCTACGGCCCGATCCACATGGGCCGGAAGGCAATCGGCCTCGCTATCGCGATGAACGATTTTGCGGCGGGCTTCTTCGTCGGTGGCGGCATCCCACCGCTGGCGCTGGAGGGGCCGCTGCCGTCAGGCGTCGATGCGTTCAAGCGGGCGCTCGCCGATATCCGGCGCGCGATCGACCTGGCGAAGCGCGCCGGTGAGTCCTTCTTCGGTCTCCCGCCCGGGCATAAGCTGACGCCGGTCGGCGCCGATCCCGCCAAGGGTCAGATGACCGAGGCGAGGCTGTTCCAGATCCAGGAGATCGCGCGGCTTTTTGGTCTGCCTCCCGTCTTCCTTCAGGATCTGTCGAAGGGCACCTTCTCCAATACCGAGCAGCAGGATCTCCAGCTCGTAAAGCACCTGGTGGGCCAGTGGGCCAAGGCGCTCGAGGACGAGCTGAACCTGAAGCTGTTCGGCCAGCGCCGGCGGTCGCGCAAGGTGAAGCACAACCTGGACGGCATCCAGCGGGGCGACTTCAAGAGCCGTACCGAGGGTCTCGCCCGTGCAATCCAGACCGGCCAGATCACGCCGAACGAAGCGCGGGCGCTGGAAAACCGTCCGCCGCTGCCGAACGGCGACGTGCTTTACATCCAGGGCGCCACGGTCCCGCTCGGCGAGCAGCCGGCGCCGATCGGCCACAATGGTGGCCCCGCCCTCAACGACGACGAGGAAGTCGATGCCGACAAGCAAGCAGCCTGACGGTCGCGAGATCCGCGTCCTCGATCGAAAGCTCGAGGTCCGCGAGATCACCGCCGAGAATGGCGGTCATACCGTGCGCGGCTATGCGGCGGTGTTCGATACCGAGACGGACATCTGCGGGTATTGGCTGGAGAAGATCGCACCCGGCGCATTCACCGCCACGCTGCGGTCGGCCGACGTCCTCGCGCTCTATGCTCACCGCACCGACCGCGTGCTGGGTCGCACCAGCTCGGGCACGCTGCGGCTGTCCGAGGACGAGAAGGGCCTGGCGGTCGAGATCGACCTACCGGACACCACCGACGGCCGGGATCTAGCGGTGCTGATCGAGCGCGGCGACGTGAAGGGCATGTCTTTCGGCTTCTGCACCCGCAAGCAGACCTGGGACGAGACGGTGACACCGCCGAAGCGCACGATCGAAGAGGTCGAGTTGTACGAGGTGACCATTACCGCGTTCCCGCAATATCCCGAAACCGAGATCGGCTTGCGGTCGCTCGAGCATTTCCGGGACGAGCGCCGCCAGCATGACCGCCAGGGCGGCAGCACCCGGATCGCCGCCCGTCGTGCGCGTCAGGCACAGATCGAGCGCGGCATCGGCTGATCACCGGGCGCCAGCCCGAGGCGCGCGTCGGCGCTTCCTTCCGACGCCCCCCATTTTGCCAGGAGCAATTATGCCCACTCTGACCGAGCTTCAGGAGAAGCGCGGCCGCCTGGTCACGCAGGCCCGCGAGGCGTTGAACGCCATTACCACCAACACCGACGACGCGCGCTCCGCCGAGCTGGAGCAGCGCCACGATGCGATCATGAAGGACTTCGACAAGATCGAGGCCGACATCACGCGCGAGGAGCGTCAGTCGCAGATCGAGCGTCAGGACGAAGAGCGCCGCGAGCGCAACCGCAACCGCGGCGACGACATCGAGACCCGCGGCCAGGACGGCGGCGAAGGCGGCGCCCGGGGCGAGGGCGAGCGTGCCCAGCGCCAGGCCGAATATCGCTCGGCATTCGACAGCTACATGCGTAGCGGCTGCGATATCAGCGCGTGCAGCCGTGAGGAGCGCGAGCTACTGCGCCGTGGCTATGCCGAGGCTCGCACGCAGGTCGCCGGTACCGCGCAGGCCGGCGGTTACACCGTGCCGGTCGAGCTGGCGCGCGAGATCGTCAAGGTCATGAAGGATTGGGGCCCGATGTACGACGGCGACGTCGTGCGCGAAATTTCCACCGGATCGGGCAACGAGTTCGATATCCCGACGAACGACGACACCGACGATGATTCGACCGCGGCCAAGGCCGAGAATGACGATCTGAAGGACGATAACTCCGGTGACTTGGAGTTCGGCCAGAAGCGCCTCGACGCGTTCGTCGACGCCACGCCCTGGATCAAGATCAGCTATGAGCTGATGCAGGACTCGGTGTTCGACATCGAAGGCTTCGTCGGTGAAGCGATCGGCGAGCGGATGGGCCGGAAGGCGAACCGCCGTCTGACCGTGGGTACCGGCAACAACGAGCCGAACGGCATCGTCACCGCCAGCGGCCTGGGCAAGACGACCGCCAGCGCGCTCGTTCTGGCGTCCGACGAGATGCTGGAGCTGCTGCATTCGGTGCGCGCGCCGTATCGCCGCAGCCCGAAGTGCCGCTGGATGTTCGCGGACACCACGCTGCTGGCGCTCCGCAAGCTGAAGGACGGCCAGGGCAATTACCTCTGGCAGCTCGGCGACATCCGCGCCGGCGCGCCGAATACGCTGCTGGAGAAGCCGTATTCGATCAACGACGACGTGCCCGCGATTGCCGCCGGCGCGCGTCCGGTCATCTTCGGCGATCTCGGCCGGTACTGGGTGCGCAAGGTCGGTTCGCCGCTGATCGGCACCGTCCGCGAGCGCTTCTGGCCGAAAATCGGTCTGGCCGGTCTGCTCCGCTACGACGGCGAGCTGGCCGATCAGAACGCGGTCAAGCATCTGCGGATGGCCGCGGCCTGACAACGTGGGGGCGGGCTGACTGAGCCCGCCTCTTCCGCCAGGGGCAGGTGAGCCTGCCTCTCGCAGAGGAGATCCCGTATGGCGAAGGCCCCGAGCGCCCCCCGGCGCACCACCAAACCCACCAGTTCGACCAGCGAGGCAGGAGCGCCCGGCGCTGTGCCGGCAGCAATCCGTATGCTTGTCGGGCAGGAAGGTCCGACCTTGTCGCGCGTTGCCGGTCAGGAGTTGGAGGTAGGTACCGAAATCGGCGCCGATGAGGCGCTGCGCCTGATCGACGCGCTCTTCGCCGAGCCCGCCTGACGTGCTGAGCGCCGCTGAGACCATCGTGGCACCGGCCGCAGAGCCGATCTCGCTCGACCAGGTCAAGACGTACCTTCGCGTCGACGGCTCGCTCTTCGACAAGGAGCTGTTCCTGCTGATGGTCGCGGCGCGCGAGGATCTGGAGCTGTTCACCGGCTTGCGATTCATGGATCAGGTGGTGCGGGTCCACGCGGATGCGCCAATCTTCCTCGATCATCTGACGGTCGGGCCCGCCCGCCGATTGGTGTCGATCGGCACCATGGCGGCGGACGGCACCGTTGTGCCGGTCGATCCGGCCGGCTTTCGCCTGACTGGCCGCGAGCTTCAGCGCGGTATCGCGCCGGTCAGCCGCTGGCCGGCGGAGTTTCACCGCAGCACGATCGTCGCCGATATCGCGGTAGGATACGGCCCGGATGCGAGCAAGGTGCCGGCCGCGTTGCGGATCGCCCTTTTGTCGATGATCCGCGGCCGTTTCGACGATCGCCCGATCGATATGGGCACGCTCGTCCCCGGCCTGCGTATCAATCCGTGACGCGCTTATCGTCGGCCCGCCTGATCCACCGTGTCGTGATCCAGGAGCAGAGCCTCGTCAGCAACGGCCGCGGCGGGCGCCGGAAGCCTGAGGGCAGCGACGGCTGGCGGGATGTCGATCTAGGCGTCTTCGCGGAAATCATCGCGCTACGTGGCACTGAGGCCACCACCTCGGCCGTCACGCGCGCTACGCAGCTCTGGCGGGTCACGATCCGCGTGCGTCCGGGCATCAACACCGGCATGCGGCTGGTGTGGACCGATGCCGTGCTTGGAGAGGTGATCGGCAATATCCGCGCCGCGGCTTTGAATGACACCCGGGACGGTGTCGTGATGACCGTGGAGAGCGAGGCGCGGCCCGCCTGATGGCACGCCGGCGTTCGATCCGCGGCATGAGCCGCATAAAGCGGCTGTTCCGGCGCTTGCCAGACGCGCTGGCGAGCGAAATCGTCGTGGAGTTGAATGTCACCGGTCGCGACATCCTCGCGGCGGTGAAGGCTCGCACGCCGCGCAAGACCGGCGCGCTTCAGGGCGGTGAGTCGCACAAGGTCCTGCCGAAGTCGCTGCGCCTGCAAGTCGGCCTGCTCGGCACGCCGAAGGGGCGCGCCAAGCTGTTCTATGGCCGCATCCAGGAATTGGGCCGGAAGGCGCAGGTGGTGCTGGTCCAGCGCCGGCGCCGGGTGAAGGCGGCGATCGGCGGGCGGTCGGCATCGATGCTGCGCACGGAGCGCGGGCGGAAGAAGAAGGAGGATATCGTCGCGACCTATCGGATGAAGGTGCCGGCGATGAAGGGGAAGCGCTTCGTCACCGGCCGGCTCACCGACCTGCGGCGCACCCTCAACACCAATCTGCGCGGGATCTTTACCCGCGCCCTGGCGAAGACCGCGGGGGGCAGCTTTGACTAGCGCGAAATCGGCGGTGGAGGCCGCCTCCTATCAATTCCTGTCCGGGCATATCGCCCGGGCCGCGGTGTACCAGGACGTGCCGGACAACGCTTCGGCGCTGAACGGCCTGGTCATCATCGGCGACGTCGCCAGCCGGCGCATTCCCGAGAAGCCGCGGAGCCGCGACCGCATCGTGACGCTGACGATCGTCACGCTGTACGAGGCGGAGGAGCGCGCGCCGCTGCTGGCGGTGATGGACGAGATCGACGCGCTGGACGACCAGACGCTGACCTTCGAGGGCTGGACGCTCGCCTTCGCATTCGAGGACGACGACGCCACCCTCCAGGAAGACGGCGTGACCTACGCCGGCATCACCACCTTCACCATCCTCGCGCTCGCCCCCGACTGAGCGCCCCCGCCACCATCAACCAACCCGCCGCGCGGCATTCCGCGCGGCCTTTCGTCGTGGAGAATGACCCATGGGTAAGAAGCTCGGCAGCGATTACCGGCTGTTCGTACAGTCCGCAGTCGCCGGCACTTTCGTGCAGCCGGCTGGGCAGGGCAACCTGACCATCAACCGGTCCAAGAATTTCAGCACCAGCGCCACCAAGGATACCGAGGGCGTCGACACGCAGACCCCCGGCCTGCGGACGCTGTCGATCAATCAGGCGATCGTGCCCTCGCTGCCCGATCCGGACGGCTACACCCGGATGGAGACGCTCGATAAATCGAATGCCGCGGAGGTGTATCAGATCCGCAAGAAGCCGTTCGCCAACGGGGACGTGGTGTTCGCCTGCCTGATGTATACCGCGCTGGATAACACCGGCTTCGAACAGGGATCGACGGTCACCGCCGGCGTGCAGCTCCAGCCGGCGGAAAACCCGACCGTCGATACGCTGTCCTGATGCCGATCGAGATCGCAGGTGTCCGGTACGCGACGAGGCGGCCGGGCGATCTGGACGCGCGGCTGGTCGCCGCCACCGGCTGCGCCTCGGCCGAGATCGAGCATCTGCTGGTGTCCGGCGCAGACCGGATCGCGGCGGCGGTGCTGCCCTTCATCACCGGGGATGTGCCCTCGCTGCTCGATCTGGCGAACGCCATCGCGGCCGACCCCGACGCGGTCACGCAGGTTCGCGCTCTCTATGCCACTGCGCCGGCGGTGCCGGCCCTCACCAAGGAAGCCTGATATGGACGACAATACGGCCCGACCCGCGGTGGAGGACCGCGGCGAATATGCGCTGACGCTCGTCGGCCGCGATTACGTGATGCGGCCCAGCTACGAGGCGATCGGTGCGATCGAGGCGGCGGCGGGGCGTGGCCTGATCGACCTGGCGCGCGACGCGATCGCCGGCAAGCTGACGCTCGCCGATACCGCCCATGTGGCTTGCGAGTGCATCCGGGCCTTTGGCCGCTCCGAGCAGGACCGCGACTCCGCCGGGGCCACCGCGGCGCGTATCGCGTGCCTGATCCTCGACAGTCCCGGCGGCTTTCATGGTGCGCTCCAGGTGGTGTCGGGCCTGCTGTCGCTGGCAGTGACCGGGGGCTTCGACAGCCAGGGAAATCCGAAGCCGGCGACGACGACGAAGACGACGACCGAAGCCCCCGTCGCCGGCTGAGCGGCTTCGCGACCGCGGTGCTGGGCTGGCGGTCGCATCACTTCTGGCGATCGACTCCGGTCGAATTCTGGGATGCGGTCCGTGCCTGGGAGCGGATGCAGCCCAGGCCTGATGGCAATCAATAGGGCGGCCCGATCGGGTCGCCCTTCCTGTTTCTGAGGGAGGCGGGCATGGCGGAAACGACGGAACGCCTGCTGCTGCAGGTCGACGCGGCGACCGAGCTGCTGCGCCGGCATCTGGCCGAGGGCGAGCAGCCGCTCGACCGCTTCGAGCGGCGCGCGGCGTCGATGGCGGACAATGTCGATCGCAAGATCGGCGGCATGGGCAGCCGCTTCGGCGCATTCGCCGATCTCGCAAACGATGCGGCCAAGCGGGCGCAGCGGTCTTTCGAGGCCAGCTTCAGCCAGGTGCAGCGCATCGCCTCGCAGGCGATCAAGGGGCCGACGATCGACGGCCGCGCCAATCTCGGCGCCGAGGACATCCGCGCCGGTGCCGCCGCAGCTCAGGAGCAGGCGCGCGGCTTCCTGCTGATCGAGCAGGCAGCCGAGCGCGCCGCGCACGCCACCCGCGACGAAAGCGAGGCCACGCGCCTATTCATCCAGGCGACGCGCGCCTCGCGCATCGAGGCGGAGCAGAAGGCGGCGGCGCTGGCGGCCGAAGCGGGCGCGCTGGAGCGCGTGCAGATCGAGCTGATGCAGAGCGCGGAGGCGACCGAGCATTTCGTCACCCGCCACCAGCGGGTCGCGGAAGCCGCGGCCGAGCAGCAGCGGCTGGCCGCCTCCGCAGCGGCGGCGGCGCGTGCCGAGCGCGAGCTGGCCGCGCAGGCGGATCTCCTGCGTGCCTCGATCGACCCGATGTACCTGGCCCAGCAGCGGTTCGATCAGGAGATGACGCGGGCGGAGACGCTGCTCCGCGCCGGCGCGATCAGCCAGCGGGAATATGCGACCGCGACCGAGATGGCGCGGGGTGCGCTGAATGCGCAGGCGGTGCAGCTTTCCGGATCGGCGGCGGCGGCCGCGCGGATGCTGGCGGCCGAGCAGACGCTGACCGCCGAGGTGCACCAGCTCCGCGGCGCCCTCGACCCGATGTACGCGGCGCAGCAGCGCTTCGACCAGGAGCTGGACCGGGCGGAGCGTCTGCTGCGCGCCGGTGCGGTCACCGCACGCGAATATGCCGGCGCGATCCAGCTCGCCCGCAACAACCTCTACGAACACGCGCGCGGCCTCCCGACCGCCGCCGCCGCCACCCAGCGCATGACCGAGGAACAGCGGCGCGCGATGGCCGCGATGGTCGGCAACCGGATGGCGATGCAGGGCCTGTCCTACCAGGCGCAGGACGTCTTCACCCAGATGTCGATGGGCGCGAACGTTTTCCAGGTGATCGCGATCCAGGGCGCGCAGGCCGCCGGACAGCTCGCCTATCTGCAGGGCGCGGCCGGATCGCTGCAGGCGCGGGTGCGCTCCTTCGCCAATTTCATGCTGGGCCCCTGGGGGCTGGCGATCACCGCCGCGCTGCTCGTCGTCGGTTCGCTCACAAAAGGTATGCACTTCTTTGGCGACGAGACCGAGGAAGCGGTCAGGAAGCTGGCTAAGGAAGCCCGCCAGACCGAGATCACTGCCGCGGCGAAGGAGCGATTCACTCACACGCTGGCCGGCGTGACGGCCGCGATCCGTGAACAGGCCGCGGCGTTGGACGAGGCGGCGGCAGCGGAGCGCAGCTCGGCCGAGCGCGCCAATGTCGCCGCGAAGCAGCACGCGCAGGAAGCGCTCGATATCCGGCGCAAGACTGCCGCGCGCCTGGCCGACGCCATCGCCGCGCGCGACGGCTTCAGCCTGACCGCGGGCGGCACCTCGACCGTGTCGGTGCAGCAGGCGGCGGAGGCGGCGCGCGTCGTCGACTTGCAGAAGCAGCTTGGCCAGGCGGATGCGGCGGTCGAGAAGGCGCAGGCCAACCTGAACCGCACGAGGGTCGATCTCGCGGCCGAGCAGGCGGGAATCGCGATCGATCCCGTCCGGCGGGTCACCAAGCTGTACGACGACCGGATCAAGGCGCTGAAGGACCAGCAGCGCGAGGAGGCCAGGCTCGGCCGCCAGATCGGGGCCGAGTCCAAACGCCGGCTCGTCGAGCTGGAGCAACAGAAGAAGGCGGCCGTCGCTGCGGCCCAGGCGCGAGAGAACGCCTCGACCCGGTCATCCACCGCGAACCGCCAGACCGGCCGCGAGGTCGATATCGCTGGCGCCACGGCGATCGTCGAGGGGATCGGCGGCCGTGTGACGAGCGGGCTGCGCAGCGCTGAGCGCCAGGCGCAGCTTTATGCCGACGCGCAGGCCGGACGTCATGCCGGCCCGGTCGCCCGGCCAGGTCATTCCGCGCACGAACGCGGCCAGGCGATCGATGTCGCCTACGGCCCGGGGATCAGCGCCGGCACCATTCGCAAAGCCTTTGCCGAGGCGGGTGTCTCGTTGCGCAAGCTGCTCAACGAGCCGGCACAGCGCATCTACCACGTCGAATTTGGGAAGGCGGGTCCGTCGCCGGCGGCGCAGGCGCGGCAGGAGGAAACCGCCCGCCGCCAGGCGCTGCGCGACGACTCCGCCTACAACGAGGATGTGCTGCGCGCGCGCCGCAAGCTGCTCGATGCGTCCGCCCGGTCGGCCATCGGCGAGGAGGAGCGGGCGAGCCTGATCCGCGACGAGGTCAATGCCGAGGCGGACACCGAGCGCACCCGCCTGGGCAATCGGCTGGCGGCTGGCGAGATCACCGTGGCGCAGGCGCTGCGCCTCGGCGCGATCAACGAGGCGACGCGGCAGCAGCGGCTGGAAAATATCGACGCGGATCGCGCGCGGGTGATCGTCGAGCGTCGCTTCGACGCACAGGAACAGTCGTTGTCGGCCGAGCTGGCGCGGTTGCGCCTGCAGGAAGATCTGGCAACCACCGACGCCGATCGCCGGCGCATCGCGCAGCAGATGCTGGAGATCGAGCAGACGTTGCGGCGTCAGGCGCTGGAGCGGGTACGCGATACCAGCGACGATCCCCACGCGGTGCAGCGCGCACGGGACCAACTCGGCGACCTGCCGGCGGTCGAGCGGCTCGAACAGCAGCAGCAGGATCGCCGGTCGGCCGGGCCGCTGGAGGCGTATCGCGAGCGGCTGAAAGCGGCCACGACGGATATGCGTGCCTCGCTGGAGGAGGTGGCGGTCCGCGGCTTCGGCCAGATGGAGGACGCCGGATCGCGCGCGGCGGCCAGCGCGGTGACCAACCTCCTGCGGATCAAGGGCGTCGCGGGTGAGGTGGTCGGCAGCATCATCCGCGACCTGGCGCGTCTCGCGGTCCAGAAGGCGATCGTCGCGGCGGTGGGCGGGATCATCCCCGGCTTTGCCGATGGCGGATCATTGGGCCGTGTTCCCGGCTTTGCCGATGCTGGCTCCCCCGGCGGCCAGATCCGCGGACCCGGCACCGGGCGATCGGACAGCGTGCTGGCGCTGCTCCGCGGACCCGGCGGCGGCGCGGTGCGGCTGTCGAACCGGGAATTCATCATCAGCGAGCGTGCGGTCGACTTCTACGGGGCCGACACCTTTGCCGCGCTGAACGCCCGGCGCCTGCCGAAATTCGCCGATGGCGGGTCGCTGGGGGCGCCGCGCCTGCCGGTGCTGCGCACGCCTCGGCTGCCAGATTATGCGGGCGCCGGCGGGCGACGCGACCGGGTCGAGGTGGATGTGAATGCCCGCGTGGAGGCCGGCCCGATGCTGCAGGTGGAAATGCAGAAGACGGCCGTCCGCACGGTGGGCGCCGCCGCCGAACCGATCATGGCGGGCGCGCAGGCGCGGACGATGCGGCGGATGCAGCGGCCCGGCCTGCCCGGCGGAGTGACGGGTTGATGCTGATCCCGTTCCCGCCAGCGCCGGTGCCGGCAAAGATCGAATGGGCGATCGACCAGCCCGCGCAGGTCAATCGCAGCGAGGTGACGCGCGCCCGCCGGGTCGTGCTGCTGGCGGCGGCGCCGCGCTGGCAGGCCAAGGTGACACTGCCCGAGATCCGCGGCGAGGCGGCGGTGCTGGACTGGCGGGCGTTCGTCGTGGATTGCGACGGGGTGGCGAACAGTTTCCGACTGGTCGCGTGCGAGGGGCCGCAGCTTGCCGGCGATCCCGAGGTGCGGGTTGCGGGCGCGGGTCAGCAGGGCTTCCGGCTGCGCACCAGCGGCTGGGGCGCGGCGGGGCTGCGCCTGAAGCGCGGGCAATTCGTGACCGTGGGCGAGCAGCTCCTGATGCTCACCGCACCGGCCATCGTCGACGCTGACGGGCAGGCCACGATTTCCATCAAGCCCTATCTGCGCGCCGCGCCCGCGGATGGTGCCGCGGTCGAGGTGCGGCTCCCCTATGCGGTGATGTCGATGAGCGATCCGAAGAACGGGTGGGCGGTCGGGATCGGCAAGACCTACGCGGTCGGCTTCGATTGCGAGGAGTCCGCATGATCGCGGCGCGCCCCGATGCGGAGGCCGCCGCAGCACTGGCGGCGCGCGTCCGCAAGCCGGTCAACTTCTGCTTTCTCGACATCGCCGGCGATCCGATCCGGGTCACCGACGCACCGTACAGCTTCACTTTTGCGGGAACGGGCGACGCCGATCTCGACGGCTTCACCTTCAGCGCGGTCGACCCGAGTGTCGTGGCGATCGGCGACGTGCGCGCAAAGGAAGGCGGGTCGGACACGCTGACCCTGACCCTGTCGGGCCTGGCGGGGCTGGACGATGACCTGATGACCCAGATCGGTGACAAGGCGCGCTGGGCCGGACGCGACGCGCGGTTGTGGAAGGCGATGCTCGATCCGGCCAGCCTGCAGCGGATCGGGGCGATCTGGAGCTACCACACCGGCTACATGTCGGTACCGAAGGTCACCGGCGACAGCCGCGAGCAGACGGTGACGCTCGATGTCGAGACGTATCTGGGCTTCTTCACGCAGGCGTCCGGCCGGACCTATCTCGACCAGCAGCGCTTCGACCCCGGGGACCTGTCGGCCGAGCTTGCCATCGCCATCGCCAATTCCGCCGGCAAGCCGGCCTGATCGGAGCTGCCATGCATCGCCATCCCGATTGGGAGGCGCGGCTCGCCGCGTATCTCGAACCCCTGCACGCGCGCCCGTTTGCCTGGGGCAGTCACGACTGCTGCATCTTTTCGGCCGGCGCGGTCGCGGCGATGACCGGGGTCGACCCGATGCCCGAATTTCGCGGGCGCTACACTACGGCGATCGGCGCGGCGCGCGCGCTGAAGCGGTTCGGCGCCGGCACGCTGGAGGACACGCTTGCCCGGAAGTTCGACGCGGTTGCGCCGGCGCTGGCGCAGCGGGGCGACGTGATCATGTCGGCCGGGCTGCTCGGCATCTGCTGGGGCGGCTACCTGATCGCGGTGGGGAGCGAGGCCGGCCGCGAGGGGCTGATCCGCATCGACCGCGCCCGCTGGGAAGCGCCGCGCGCCTGGCGCGTGCCGTACTGAGCGGTGGCGAAGGCTCTCAAAATCGGTGCGGCTATTGTCGGCGGCGTCGCGCTGCTGGCGACCGGCGTCGGCGCCGTCGCGCTTGGCGGGCTGGCGGGCACGCTCAGCGTTGCCGGCATCTCGACCAGCACGCTGCTGCTGACCGCCAGTGGCCTGGCGCTCGGCTCCAGCCTGCTCCAGAAGGCGCCGGAAATACCGCGCGCGCAGGTGGACCGGCTGACCGCATCGGTCGATCCGCGGGCGTATCGCAAGACCGCGCTGGGCCGGACGGCGCTCGCCACCGACATCCGGTATGTCGAATGGTTCGGGCCGTCGCAGGAGCGGTGCGGCTGGATCGTCGCACATGCCAGTCACGCCATTGCCGGCGTCGACGAGATCTGGCTCGACGACGAGCTGGCCTGGACGGCGGCGGGCGGCACGCAGGGGCGGTTCCGCAATTACTTCTGGGTCCGCACCGTCAACGAGGGCAGCGCGGCCAACGCGTTCAGCTTCGGCGCGGGCAAGTGGAACGGCAACGCACGGCTGACCGGCTGCGCCTATTCGCTGTTCGACTTCAAGGTCACGGGCAACGGCAAGAAGACCGAGTCGCCGTTCGCCGGCGGCATCCCCAGCCGCGTCACCGTGATCGGCCGCGGCACGCCGTTGTACGATCCGCGCCGCGACAGCACGGTCCCGGGTGGCTCCGGCCCGATGCGGGCGGACGATCAGTCGACCTGGGCGTACACTACCCCGGACGGTGCCGAGATCGGCGGGAATGTGGCGCTCCAAATCCTGCGCGTCCTGCTCGGCTGGCGGATCGGCGGCAAGCTGGCGGCCGGGTCGGGGGTGCCGCCGCGGCGGCTGGATCTGGCGAGCTTCGCGCTGGCGGCGAACCTGTGCGACGAGCGCGTCAACCGCAGTGCCGGCGGGACCGAGCCGCGATATCGCGCCGCCGGCGTCGTATCGGAAGGCGACGATCCCCGTGTCGCGCTCAACCAGTTCTGTGCCGCCTGCTGCGGTCGTTTCCGGGATGCCGGCGGCAAGCTGTCGCTGGTCATCATGCACAACGATCTGGCCGCGGCGGCGACCGATCCGGGGCTGGGCGACGACGACGTGATCGGCGGCTTCACCTGGGACCCGGACCCCTCGCTGGAGGCGACGCCCAATGTGGTGCGCGGCCAGTATGTCGATGCCTCCAGCGCCGCGCTGTACCAGCTCGTGCCCTATCCCGACGTGACGCTGGCCAGCCTGGACGGAATCGACCGCGTGCTGCCGATCGACTTCGCCGTCGTGGAAAGCGCCAGCCAGGTGCAGCGGGTCGCCAAACAGACACTCCAGCGCAAGCAGTACCAGCGGCGGTTCGCGGCGCCGTTCGATATCGTCGCCTGGCGGTACAATGTCGGCGATGTCGTGCCGCTGACCTTTGCGCCGCTCGGCTTCCGCCGGCGGCTGTTCCGGGTGGTCGAGACCGATCCTGGTGCCAATCCGTGCCAGATGGTGCTGGAGGAGGAGACCCCGGCGATCTATGCCTGGGATCGCGACGATGCGGCGCCGGTGCAGCCGGCCGCCCCGATCGTCTACGACCGCGGCAACAACCCGCTGATCCGCGCGATCAACGATGCCGCGGCCACCGCGGACTGGCCGACGATCACCGGGCCGGGCAAGCCCGAGGACAATGCGGACTCGACCAAGAAATGGATCGAGGCGAGCCGCTTCGCGCTGCGCCCGCCCCGGATCGGCATTGAGACGCGGCCGCGCTTCGATCCCATCTTCTGGTCGACCAACTTTCCCATGACGATGATCGCCGCGGTGCGCGCGACCGCCGCCGATGCGCTGCGCATCGATGCGACCTTCCATGAGCGGGGGCATCTGGCCGGGCTGATCTGGTCGAGTGAGGACACGCTGGATCATCCAACCACCGCCTACGACACCGCGCGCGATTATCGCGGCTGTGTGCTGCAATTCCGGCTGCGGCTGCACGGCGACATTCGCGATCTGACCGATCCGGACGGCCCGACGCTGACCATCGAGGGGCGGGATGCGAAGGGCGCCAAAATGGTCCGCTACGTCCATCTGGGTAACGCCAACCAGGCCGGATCGACCGCGCGTGACGCCTTGATCCGGCTCGACTTCGACCGATTGCCCGGCGGATATTATGGTGGCGACGACATCTTCGCGGGCGATATCGACCGGATGCTGATCAGCTTCGTGCCGACCGGGTACGATAAGGGTTCGGCAGAGCGGCTGGACGCGCCGATCGAGGCGGCGCTGGAGCTGACGGGCATGACCGCGACCGGGCGGGCCAGCACGCTCACCTGTGGGATCGGTCCCGGCGGCGTCCACGATGTGCGGATGACCAATGGCTATGACGACACGTACAACGTCACGCCCGAACGGATCATCCGCAAATTGGACCTTCTCGGCTACCGGGGCGAGTTCAACCATTATGTCGGGATGAGCCACTATTTCCGGTGGCGCTGGTCACCGGGCGAGGGGCGGTATGTCGCGGACACGACGGCGGCCGATCCGCTGAATGTTCCGTGCCGTGTCTGGCATGAGGATCTGGCGGCGCGGCTGAAAGCGTCCGGACGCGAGCTGATCGTGTCGCTGTCCTACGAGATGCTGAATTCCTTCGCCCCGCGAGACTGGCGCCAGCTCGACCATGCGGGCCTGCCGGCGCTGACCGGGTGGGAGCCGCCGAGCGCGCTGTTCTCGCCGTGCCACGCGCCGGCCTTCGCCTATCTGACGTCGGTGGCGCTGGCCTTTTGCGACATCGCCGCGGCGGCGGATCTGCGCGTGCGCTTTCAGGTGGGCGAGCCATGGTGGTGGATCGATTTCCGCTCGCACGTGCCCTATTTCTACGATCCCTCGACGGTTGCGGCGTGGCGGGCAGAGAAGGGCAGCGAGCCGCCCGTCATCACCAACATGACCGCGCCGATGACCGCGGCGCAGAAGGGCTATTGCGACTGGCTGGGCGAGCGGCTGGCCGCTTCCGTGCTGGACCTGATCGCGGCGGTGCGGGCGAAGCATCCCGCGACCATTGGCTACGCGCTGCTCTACCTGCCGCAGCTGCTCGACGCCCGCACGCCCGAGGCGCACCGGGTGAACATGCCGGCGGGGCTGGCCTATCCGCGGCTCGATGTCCTCCAGCTCGAGGACTACGACTTCGTGATCGACGATCGGCCGGACCTGTCGGCCTCCGCGCGAGCCAGGGCGGAAACGAAGCTCGGCTATCCCCGGTCGCGGCAGGAATATTTCGCCGGCTTCGCGCTGGCGCCGGATGCGGGGCCCATCTGGCGCGCCTCGACCAGCGCGCTGGCGGCAGCGCGGGAATGCGGCGTCTGGCCGCTCTACATCTGGGCGTACACGCAGGTGATGCGCGACGGGTATGTGCCGCGGATCTCGGCACCGCCGGGGGTGGCGATGTCGGATGTCCGCGACGTGGCACTGGCCCGACAGCCGGCGACGGAAGGGCAGGTTCTGGCCTGGGACGCGCGTACGCAGAACTGGCGGCCGCGTGCGCAGGCCACCCGGCCCGAGGTGCAGATCCCATCGCTCGTCGAGCCGTGGATCAATTACGGCGGCGGCTTCGGGGGTGCCCGGTACCACCGCGACGCCGCCGGACAAGTGATGATCGATGGGCTGGTCCAGGCGCCCGCCGGCGCGGCCACCGCGGACGTCACGCTGTTCACGCTGCTGCCCGGCTATCGGCCGGGGGCAACGCTGATCTTCGTCACTTGGAGCGGCGGGGGGCCAACCCGGATCGACGTGTTGGCCGACGGCGCGGTGATTATGCGGGGCGGCAATACCGCATTCACGTCACTGGGGGGGATCGGATTTCTGGCGGGGGGATAGTTCGGCTTGTTACTTAGCTGTGCACGAGCCGTGAGATTTCCTCGACCGACAACAGCTTGCCCCACCGGTGTGCCATTCGATGGCAGTTCGAACACAGCAATGCCAGGTCTGACAGTTTCGGAACGCTGCCGGGCTTCACTGTGTGGATGGGCTTTTTGTGGTGCACCTCAATGTATTCTGCGCCTCGGGCACCGTACACCTTCTCGAAGTCAAACCCACAAGCTTCGCACGCGAGCGGGAGATTGGCATTCAGTACGGCAGCCTTTTTCCTGCGAACATTGAGCGGGTTGCGCTCATAACGACGGTGGAGCCGATATTCGAAGCCACCCTCGGCGGCGAGATCCGAGTCGAGATCATCTGAGAAGGCTTCTCCAACCTGCGTGCCCGTCTCGATACCTAAACGTATCGCCGATGCAGCATCACGCAGCTTCTTTCGTTGGTGAGCCCATTCCGACCACACGAAACCTTCGAGCTTTGCGCCTCGCTGCATCCCTACGTTGCCCGATGCTTTCTGCGACGGATCGTACCGACGGAAGTTCATCATTTTGAGGTAGACGCCCTCCACGTTGCGGAAGCGCGGTGGGAGGACTCGACCAAGCTGCTCGGCTCGTCGTCGGAGTAGGCTTGATACCTCAGAAATGGCTTTGCTCGTTTTCCCCGGCTGCGGATCACGAAGGTATAGATCGAGCGCGAGCATCATTTCCTCTCGATCCCAGTTGACCTTACCTTCTGTATAGTCGAACCCAAGACGTTGAAGCACTGGGATCATCGTTTTGAGACCGCCGCTGTAACCTCGGATTTCCAGCATTTCTGGGTCGCCCATCACCTTGTAGTGGGCCGCATTCACGATCGCCTTGGATGGGTAGAATTCACCCTCCCAGATGACGTGGTAATCAACGTTTTTGTCGGACCCGCCCCATTTTGCATGAAAGCCGTCCGGGCCAAGTGCCCGATATTCTTCCAACGTTTCCAGCACGGCTTCTTTGGTCACGTCGGATAGTGCCACGGTCAAATCTCCCTGCGTTGCCGCTCGGTGCTACCGCGAAGTGTCCTGTGGAGGGAATAGCTTGCCACACGCACGCACCGGATTGCGAGTAGATCGCGGAGAGGTGGGCAAGGGGCGTACCGAAGCCAGACCGTGCACGCCTGTTCTCACCTGCTGCAGGAGCAACGTCATGCCTGATCCATTTAGCTGGGCCGGCGTCGTCAGTGCCAAATACGGGCCGACGATCGCCGGCCTCGCGATCGGCACCGCGGCGAAGTACGGCCTCGCGCTTAACGAAGGGCGCCCGCTGACCTGGCGCGGGGTGCTGGCCGACCTGCTGCTGCTCGGCATCCTGGGACTGCTCGCCATCGCGATCAGCGAGCTGGTGGCACAGGTCACCCGAACGCCGATCGGCACTGACTTTCGCGTGTTGATCGGCTCGTTGGCTGCGGTGTCGTCCGACCGGCTGGTCCGCCTTGCCCGCGATCGCTTCGTCGACCGGGTGGGAGCGAACCTGGCCGCCGCCGCCGGGCGAACCGACACGCCTTCCTGACCACGGAGATCCTGCCATGACCACATCCCTTGCGTGGCGCGCCGCCGCGCTGGCGCCGATCGCGCGCGCCGTGTCCTCGGTCGCGATCCACTGCACCGCCACGCGGCAAGGACGCCCGGTGACGCTTGCCGAGCTGACGGCCTGGCACCGTGCGCGCGGCTTCGCCGGCATTGGTTATCACTTCGTCGTCCATCTGGACGGCGCGATCGAGGTCGGTCGCGACAAGGCGACGGCTGGCGCGCACGTCCAGGGGCACAATGCCCGCTCGATCGGCGTGGTCTATGTCGGTGGCCTGGACAACGCAGGCCGCCCGAGGGACACGCGGACGCCGGCACAACGCGCTGCGCTGCGCGATCTGCTTCGCGCGCTGAAGACGGCACACCCGCGCACGATCGTGCAGGGGCATCGCGAATATTCGCCCGACCTGGACGGCGACGGCGTCGTTGAGCCGCATGAATGGCTGAAGGCTTGCCCTTGCTTCGATGCCCGCGCGGAATATGCCGGCCTGTGACCTGGGCGACGCTGCTGCACCGCGGCTGGCCGGCGCTGATCGTCTCGGCGTTCGGGGTCTGGGTCGCGCGGCTGGATCACCTGCGCGGAGCCTATCTCGTGCGCGCCATCACCGCGGAGGCCGGCCGCAAGGTGGACCGGGCGCACAGCGAGCGCGACGTCGCCCGAATCGAGGCACGCAATGCGGAGCGCCAGATCGCGGCAGGCGATGCTCATGCCGTGCGGATCATTGCCCGCGAACCACTCATCATCCATTCCACGAACACGGTGCGCGAATATGCAAAGAGTGATGCTGGCCGCGTGCAGTGCCGCGCTGCTGACCGGGTGCGCGCCATCGATGCGCTCGACGCCGATATCGCCGCGGCTGCCCGGACCGCCGGCGGCGGCGCTGGTGGCGTGCAGTCCGACGCAACAGCACCGGCAGGCTGACGGTTCCGCCACCGCGGCCGACGACGACGCGACGATCCGCGACGGCCGCTTCGATCTGGCCGCCTGCGACGATCGCCGGCGGCTGCTGATCGAGGCTTGGCCGCGATAGTCGGGTGTGGCATGTCCCCGACGCCTTCCCGAGCTTAGCCGCAGAGGACGGTCCGCGCGCGCGGCATCAGGCTGACCGGTTTTCCGGGTGGCCTGCGAAATAGAAGACCTTCGGGGAATACGCGGGGCGCAGTCGCCTGATCTGCGCGGCTAACCACCCGGTACCAGGTGGGCTGAGCCGCACCGCCAGCGTGTTCCCCGAAGCCACTAGACAGCATCCGAGATCCCGCGCCGATCGGCGCTGGCCTTCGTCGTCGCAACCCGGCGGCGCCCACCCGAGCGCGGCTTAGCCGACGTGCTCTTCTTCCACGGAGAATGAGCAGTAATGGCGATCCCCGCCGCAAATCCCCCCGCCGCGTATCTCGGCGGCAAGCGCAACCTGGCGAAACGCCTCTGCGCGCTGATCGAGACGATTCCGCACCGGGCATACATCGAGCCGTTCGTCGGCATGGGCGGCGTTTTCCTGCGCCGTGCGACCCCGGCACCGGTCGAGGTAATCAATGACCTATCGGCCGACGTCGCCAATCTGTTCCGGGTCGTCAGACGCCACTATGAACCGCTCATCGAGGAATTCCGCTGGCTTCCAGCCGGTCGGGCCGAATTCGAACGCCAGCGCCGACTGGATCCGGATGCATTGACCGACATCGAGCGCGCGGTGCGATTTCTGTACATCCAGCGGCTTGCGTTTGGGGGGCGGGTTGCCAGTTGGAGCTTCGGCGTCCGGCGCGACCAGTCGTCGCGGATCCAGCTCGCCCGTTTGCGCGCCGAGCTGCGTGCGCTCGGCCGCCGTCTGGAACCGGTGACGATCGAGCGCCTGCCGTGGAGCGACTGCATCCGCCGCTATGACGGCCCCGGCGCGCTCTTCTACCTCGACCCGCCGTACGATGAGACCGAAGGGTATGGCGTGCCGTTCGGGCGCGCGGATTATGTCGCGATGGCTGAGCAGCTCGCCGCCATCCGCGGGCAGTTCGTGATGTCGATCAACGACACGCCCTTCATCCGGCAGACCTTCGCCGGTTTTGTGATCGAGGAGGTGCAGACGAGCTGGACCGTCTGTGCCAGCGCGACCGGCCGGAGTCAGAAGGTGACGGAGCTGATCATCCGCAACCGGCCGCGCTGACCGGGCGCTCAATCCTGGCCGATCGGCGTGGACACCTGTGGCTTGCGGGTCGGGAAGACCGGGCCGCGCACTTCCATCTGATCGGCTGGGTAAGGGCGCTGCAGATCCAGCACGTCCTGGTAGCTCCCCGTCATCCAGCGATCGTGGTCCTCGGGCGCGAGGATCGTGATCATCGCTTTCGGGTGGATGGGGGCGACGAGCGGGTTGGGATCGCAGGTGACCATCGCGAAATAGCGGGTACCGGCGATCTCGCGCCAGAAGCCCGCAATGGCCGTTACCGGCTGATCGGTGACCTTGAACCACATCTCGCCCTTGATGGGCTTTTCGCTATCGACCGCATGCTTTTCGGGCGTCCACTCGCAGAATTCCGTGAGGGGAATGAGGCAGCGATGCTCGGGCTGTTCGGCCAGCGCTTTCCATTGCGGCAGTTTGAGGTTGCGGACGTTGGTCATCGGCCAAGGGGCCTGGCCGGCGGTGACGTCCCATTCCATCACGTCCAGACCCCGCTGCCCGCCAGCGGCCCGCACCACATAGGCCCGGGATTTCGGAAACAGCTCCCGAGGATTGAAGCGGTTGTCGCGCGGCTTTTCGACCAGCCAGTCGGCCGAAAAGTGCTCGACCAGCGTCTCCGGCTCGCCGGCCATGCGGGCGCGATTGCACATCAGGATAGTCTCACGTCGGTTCCAGGTCGGGCTACAACCCGCAAGGCCGCCGCCGGTGCCGGATTGGTGGGGTATCGGCTGGGGTATGACGGTCGAGCCGGTTGCCGGCAATGCGTTGAACCAGACGGCAAATACGCCGATCGCGGCGGAGGGATTGTCCGCCGTGGTCGTTGCCGGTGCTCGCAAGGCAGGGTGACGTGGGTGCGTGAAGAAGCCGTTACCATTGGACTTCTTCGATGGTTCGAGCCTGTACCTTCGGACCTGCTCCGACGGTTCGTGCT
This sequence comes from Sphingomonas sp. GM_Shp_2, assembly GCF_026540875.1. Lineage (NCBI taxonomy): Bacteria > Pseudomonadati > Pseudomonadota > Alphaproteobacteria > Sphingomonadales > Sphingomonadaceae > Sphingomonas > Sphingomonas sp. GM_Shp_2. The sequence continues at coordinate 45,136 of NZ_JALNUQ010000011.1, read as the reverse complement.
TTGACCCGGAAAACTCGAACAACTTCTCGATAGCTCCATTTGTTAGCGGTTCGGGACGCGCCCCGGAGCGGTGACAGTCCCGGCGGCTGAAGTTACAACCAGTCCGTGATCCAGCTATCTCCGATAATCGAACGCATTCGCGCCCTGTTGCAGGAGGATAGCGAAGCAAGCATCACGTATGCCGCGCTGGAAGCTCGCCTCGCGCTCGAGAAGGTCTGTTATGACCGGCTCCGGCAGCGGCATGCGTACATCTCGCACGATCAGTTGGGCAGGTGGCAACCCGGCGCCATCATCAACACGCTGATGGCGGACGTCGACGAGCATGTCGGACAGACGCTGACCATCAGCATCGCAAAGAACCCGGTTGAAGCAGGTGTTGACCCGCAAGACGAGGAATACGTTCCACTTGGTACCCAGGTGGGGTTCGACACAAAGCGCATCGTGAAAATGTGGAACGCGCTGGCGAAGCTGGCCCTCCACGTCCGCCTGCCAGAACATAAAGACGATCATATCGCCGACTATGGCGACAAGGCTCAGGTCCGCGCGAAGGTGGAGGAGGTCGTCGCCGAGCTGGAGCGGCTTGCGACGGGAACGATGGCCTTTTCGGGCCTGGGTAACGAAGTGTCCTTCGTTTGCTCCTGCGGGGAGAAAAACAAGCGGCGCGCGGGGCTGCTGCGCGATGGACAGCAGTTTTCCTGCATCAACCCTCAGTGCAAGATCCTATGGAAGGCAACGAAGGAGGGTGACGAATTCTCGTTCGAGTCGGTTACCGTCTCGATATTTTGCGAGCAGTGCAAGGCGGATAATCTCCTGCCTTGGCGCCTTGTCCGTGAGATGAAACGGGATGAGGTAGGTTCGTTCCACTGCCACACCTGTAGACACATGAATTACATACAGTGGCGCTTGAGTCAGGTCCGTCCTGCGCACGAATCAGAACGCGTCGAGGGGGTCGGTTAGGCATTTGGGGCGTATTAGACGCGCTCCTGCCGACAATTGCGCCGCGCGGTTTAAGACACACCCCGCAGGTAAGGCTGGACCTCAGTCAATCTCCTGGCAGTATCGAAGTACTGTAAGCGGTCCCTGCCCAAACGCGTGCTTCGCGCCCGCCGCGATATGCACCACCTCGCCCACGGCGAATATGCGCAGGTTATAGGTGGCATCGGTCCCCGCAATCGAGATTTCCTCACCCTGCCGCGGCAGATGCTGGAATTCGAACTCGCCGATGAGTTGATCATCCTCGCCGGCGTAAATCGTGACGCTCGCCATTTGTCTCGCTCCCTAATCCTACCGAGGGTTCATATGCTGACCAACGCCGCGGTGAAAGCCGCGCGGCCGCGTGCGGCCGCGTTCAAGATATACGACGAAGGCGGTCTGCACCTTTACGTCGCGCCCAACGGGCGTCGCAGCTTCCGCATGCGCTACCGATTGGCAGGGCGCGAGCAGCTCCTGACCTTCGGCACATGGCCGGACGTATCGCTGGCCGAGGCACGCGAGCGATGCGAGGCGGCGCGGGACGCGCTGCGCGCCGGCGAAGACCCCCGCGCACAGCCGCACAGCGCGCCACCGGCGGCCGAGACGTTCGAGCAGATCGCTCGGCGCTGGCATGCTCGCACACTGCCGCGCTGGACGCCCGTGCATGCGGGAGACGTCCTCGCCAGCCTGACGCGCGACGTCTTCCCGGCGATTGGCGCCATGCCGATTGGTGCGATCACTACCCCCGTCGTGCTGGCAGCGCTCCACGAGGTGGAGGCGCGGGGGCGGCTGGAAACCGCGCGCCGAGTACGGCAGCGGATCTCGGCCGTCTTCGCGCATGCCCGCGCCGAGGGCATCGTCGATGCCGACCCCGCCGCGATCGTCGCGCGTGCGCTGGCACCGACGCCGGCGCAGCGGCACCATCCCGCGCTCCTCGACATTGCGGACGCGCGCGCATTGCTCGCCGCCGTCGAGCAGGTGGGGGCCGCGCCCGCCGCCAAGCTGGCGTCGCGCTTCCTGGCGCTGACCGCCGTCCGTCTGGCGGCGGTGCGCGGCGCCCGCTGGGACGAGATTGAGGATCTTGACGGCGCCGCGCCGCGGTGGCGCGTGCCGGCGACGCGCATGAAGATGCGGCGCGCCCGCAAGGCTGACCGTGCCAATGACCACATCGTGCCGCTTGCGCCGGCGGCGGTGGCGGTGCTGCGCGCCGCGTGGCCGCTGTCCACCGGCGCGGGCCTGATCTTCCCCGGCCGCGGCGCGACCCGGCCACTTGGCGAGGGGGCGCTGGGCGAGTTGTACGACCGTGCAGGCTATGCCGGGCGGCACGTTCCGCATGGCTGGCGCGCGACCTTTTCGACGGCGATGAACCGTACCGGCAATTTCGACGCCGAGCTGATCGAGCGTGCGCTCGCGCACGCACCGAAGGACAGGATCAGGGCGGCATACGACCGCGACGATCACCTAGACCGCCGCCGCGCGCTGTTCCACGCCTGGGCAGTGCTGCTGACCGAGGACTGAACGCCGCCGCACGCGCTACGTCGGAAGCCGGACGCGAGATCGCCCCCGTCCCCCCTCGGCAGCATCGGGGCGGCGCAAGCCGCCACGCCCCACCGCCGGGTCTTGGCGATCGGATGGAGGGGGTGGGCCGTTTCGACCGGGGGGACCAGCGTACTGGAGCATTGAGGCGCGCGAAGCGCCTCAATTCCTCTGCATCTTACCCCTGATGGGGGATAGCGGGTGAACTTGTGGTATTCGCGCCTGGCAGCCTGTCACCGAGGGCCTTCAGGGCCGCGCGCAGACCGGCATTCTGCGGCGGGGCGGGGGGCGGTGGCTCGGCCGGCACGGCGGCGGCACGTGCGACCCGCGATCGGCGCCCCGCCTCCACCAGGTCGCGCAGTCGCTGCCGGACGTGCGTCGGCATCGCTGCGAGATCGAAGAAATAGGCGTTGCTCGTCTGCCGGCGTTGGGGCGCGAACTGGCCGTCCTGACCCGTCTTCATGGTCCGGCGAACCCATGACAGGAAGCCCTTTGCCTTCAGTTTCGCCAGCGCGCGCACCACCGTGATGCGGGCGAGCGCGACAGCCTCGGCGATCGTGTCGATCATCGGGTCGAGCCGGCCGGTCCTGAAATCGATCGGGATGCGCTTTCGCCCCCGCCGTCCCCGCAGCACTTCCAGTACAGCGATCGCGGTGTGGCCGAGCGGCCGCGCGCCGCCCTTCATGCGCTCCAGATCGTCATAGTCCCGCGCGACCTTCAGGATGCAGTCGATCCACGACATGGCACCCGCCTTGGTCCCGTCGCCGATCGGCCGGAACACCCGCGCGCGCCGATCTTCGACGTCGAAGCTCTCCCGCCGCACATGCGGATCAGGGCCGCGCTCCTTGCGGGCGAGGCGCGCGGCGAATTCCTTGGTGATCTTGCGGGCCTGACGGGCGCCAATTGGGGCGTCAGGATTTTGGGTAGACGGCATCGTCTCGGCTCCCGGCATTGGGAAGTCGATGGGCACGCGAATGCCTCGCTCAGCAGGCTGAGCGAAGTCGGGATCGCGGAAGTGGAAGCGGCGGGGGCCGCGGATGTTAGGTCAACGAGAGGTGAGGCGGCGCCCGTGCCCGGGACGGACCGCGATCAGATTGTGCCGCTTGCTGTGTCGCCGCGAACCGCAGCGCTCTGCGCGTTCCGCGCGTTCCACGTTGGCGATAACACCGAGAAAACCGTGGAAATTGTGGTGCCGGTTGCAGGGATCGAACCCGCGACCTTCGGTTTACAAAACCGCTGCTCTACCATCTGAGCTAAACCGGCACGTCCTGGTCGCGCGGGCTCTTGCCTTACTCCACGCCGAAAATCCAGCCTTCGGTTCGGGCAATCTCGCGGGTGAGCCCGGCCGGGTTCCAGAGCGATGGCTTGGCCGCGTTGGCGCGCAGCCATGCCGCGGTCAGCAGGGCATCGGTGCTGTGGTCGTCATAGCGGGCAAGGGCGGCGTGGGGCGCGCTTCCCATGGCCGCAAGGGCCTGATCAAGCATGGCGGCGCTCCGCAGCTTGCCGCGACCCCGTCCGGCGGCGCGGGCGGCCAGGGCCGGGTAGATTTCAACGACCAGTGCGCCAGTGGCGGGAAGGGCATCAATCGGCCAGACGGGCACTGTGCCGTGCAACCGGTGGAGGAGGCGCATGCCGGCGAAGCTGGCCTTCGACACCTGTGCGGCCCCCACGGCGTCGAAGATGCTCGATGGGCGCCCGCCGATGGCGGCGATGGCGGTTTCGCAGCGGCGGTAGCGGAGATACCCGGCCTTCGCACCGTCGGCGGCGCCGCCATAGACATGGATGCCGCGTCGGGCATCGACAAAGGTGGTGGCCCCGAGATCGGCGTCGGTGCTGCTCGCATCGACCCGTTGCCATAGCGCGGGCGCGTCTTCGGTTGCCGGCTCGCCGGGCAGATGGGCGCCGCGGTCGAGGAATGGCGCGGAGAAGCTGAAGTCGAAGCCGATCAGCGTCGCCGTATTGGCATGGGCGGCAACCCAGTCGAGAACCGCCTGACGCGACCAGCAGCCACCGGGCGGCGGCACGAGGGTCGGCGCGGCCACGCCCGCCTCCGCCACGGCGACCGCGATGCCGCGGTGGCGGTGACCGCGAGCGCCGGACCAGTCGATCGCGGCAAAGCGGCGCAAATGGACGGGCGGGTCAGCCCTCGCGTTCATGGCGCCGTGCGTCCCACCACGCCATGCGCTCGGCGATGCGCTTTTCCAGCCCGCGCCCCGTCGGCTCGTAGAAGCGTTGCGGCGTCATCGCGTCCGGCCAGTAGTTCGCGCCCGAAAAGCCGTCCTCCGCATCATGGTCATATTGGTAGCCGGCGCCGTAGCCGATCTGCTTCATCAGCTTGGTGGGGGCGTTCAGGATATTATCCGGCGGCATCAGCGATCCGGTTTCCTTGGCCGAGCGCCAGGCGGCCTTTTGCGCCATATATGCAGCGTTCGATTTGGGTGCGGTGGCCAGATAAAGGCATGCCTGCACGATCGCCAGTTCGCCCTCGGGGCTGCCGAGAAAATCATAGGCTTCCTTGGCGGCAAGGCATTGTTGCAGCGCCTGCGGGTCGGCGAGACCGATATCCTCGACCGCGGCACGGGTCAGGCGGCGGAGCAGGAACAGCGGTTCCTCGCCGGCGGTGAGCATGCGGGCGAGATAATAAAGCGCGGCCTGCGGATCGGAGCCACGGATCGATTTGTGGAGCGCGGAGATGAGGTTGTAATGTCCCTCGCGATCCTTGTCGTACACCGCGACGCGACGCTGCAGAAAAGCGGACAGGCCGGCGGCGTCCAGCGGTTCGGCAAGGCCGACCGAAAACAAAGTCTCCGCCTGATTGAGCAGGAAGCGGCCGTCGCCATCCGCGCTTGCCACCAGTGCCTCGCGCGCCTGGGATTGCAGGGGCAGGGGGCGGCCCATCTCCACCTCGGCACGGTCGAGCAGTCGACCGAGCGCCTCCCGGTCCAGACGGTGAAGGATCAGCACCTGCGCACGGCTGAGCAGTGCGGCGTTCAGTTCGAAGGACGGGTTCTCGGTGGTGGCACCGACCAGCGTGACCGTGCCGTTTTCGACATAGGGCAGGAAGCCATCCTGCTGCGCGCGGTTGAAGCGATGGATCTCGTCCACGAACAACAGGGTTCGGCGGCCGGTGCGGGCATGGTCGCGTGCTTCCGCGAATGCCTTTTTCAGATCGGCCACTCCGGAAAAGACGGCGGAGATGGCCAGGAAGCGCAGGTCGACCGCGTCGGCGAGCAGGCGGGCGATCGTGGTCTTGCCGGTGCCGGGCGGGCCCCACAGGATCATCGAGGACAGGCGGCCGGCCGCGACCATCCGCCCGATCGCGCCGTCCGGGCCGGTCAGATGTTCCTGACCGACGACCGCGCCGAGGTCCCGGGGACGAAGACGATCGGCGAGCGGCGCATCGGGTGCGGGAGGGGGAGCGGGGTCCAGCCCCGCGAACAGATCGGCCATGCGGCAAAGATAGGCGTGACCGCGGGGCACGTCATGCCTCTTGAATTCAGATTGGCTCAAGATATATCTGACGCATCAAGATATATCGGAGTAGGTCGAGATGCGATTTGGAATGGGATATGGTGCATGGACGGACGGCCCGTTCGGCGGCGGCGGCCGGCATGGCAGGCCGGGGCGCGGCGAGCATGAGGGCGGACGCGGGCGGCGGCGCGTGTTCGACGGCGGCGAACTGAAGCTGGTGCTGTTGAAGCTGATCGCGGATGCACCGCGGCACGGCTACGACCTGATCCGGGAGATCGAAGGATTGTCGGGCGGCGGCTATGCCCCCAGCCCCGGCGTGGTCTATCCGACGCTGACCCTGCTCGACGAGATGGGCCTGATCGAGGAACATCGATCCGAGGGAACGAAGAAGCGCTTTGCGGCGACCGAGGCGGGGCGTGGCCACCTGGCCGAGGGGGCGGCACAGGTCGATGAACTGTTCGCCCGGCTGCGCAAACTGGCGGATCACCGCGAGAGGACCGATGGTGCGCCGATCCGCCGCGCGATGGGCAATCTGCGTCAGGTGTTGCAGCATCGCCTGATGCGCGACGACGTCAGCGAGGACACGTTGCACGAGGTGGCGGCGCTGATCGACGAGGCGGCCCGCAAGATCGAGAGGATGAAGTGATGAGCATATCCGTTGCCCGCGTACCCACTCACTCCGCCAGCCGCTATCTGCAGCAACTGGCCAAGCACTGGGCGCACAAGATGACGGTGGCGTTCACCGCGGAGGAAGGAACGATCGACTTCCCCAACGGATCGCGGCTGGAGATGCGCGCCGACAGCGAGACGCTGGACGTGGTGCTGAGCGTGCCGGAGGGTGAGGATCGTGACCGGATGCGAGAGGTGGTGTCCAGCCATCTGGACCGGTTCGCCTTTCGCGAGGCGCCGCTGACCTTCGACTGGCGCGAGGGCTGAGCCGGCCCTAACGGTAGAAGATGTGATCGGCGATCTGCACGATGCGGATGCGCTGCTTCAACGTGGCGCGGGCCGAACGGAAGAAGAGGGCGCCGGGCGCCACCTCTTCGCCGAGGCCGTTCAGCGTTTCGGTGGCGATGCGGATCGCATTGGTCCAGCGGCTGGTGGTGCGGGAAGGGTTATACGCATCCGGATCGAAGAATTGGCCGCGCTGCTTGACGACGCCGCAGGCGCTGGGGGCGAAGCGGCCACTCTTCATGCGGGTGCGGATGACTTGGGCGATGGCGACCTGACCGCGTTCGGGCTGGTTGCCCGCCTCGCGCACGATGGCCTTGGCCATGCATTCCACTTCCTGCGGATCGGTCGCGGCGGCGGCGGTGATGGGCGGCGTGTCGGCTGCCGGTACGGCGGCGGTCGCGGCCTGGGCTCCGAAGACACCGGATGCGACGATAAGGACGCGCATCACGATCGAACGCCGCTTGGTCATTCCCGCTCACTGCACATGCGCAAGGGTGTTCGTCGCCCGCCGAGGCAATCCGGAACAAATAGCGGTCGAGGTCCCCCTACGTCTCGCCATTCGCGGCATCCTGCGTCCCTGCGGCGGAGGATGGTCGCTTCGGCTGGACCGAGGCTTTCATTCTGGAAACGCGGCGGCGGGTCAAAGGCCAGTCGATGAAACGTGGCCGGGTCGGGACGAATTTCAGTTAACGGGGGATCCTTATGCAACCTCGCACACCATTGACGTGACCAACGACGCGGCATAACCGTATACGGTATTTAGGAGATGCCGCAGATGACGACTCTGGCCCCGAACCGCCGTATGCTGATGATCGGGGCGGCGTCGTGCGCCCTCCTGCCGGCAGCCCGCGCCCTTGCCGCCACGCCGGAAATGAAGACGAAGCGTGCCAGGCCGCTTCCGCTGGTGGCGACCCGACTGCGTCCGTCGGATTATGCGACCGCCGTGGAGCGGAACCGGGCCTATCTTCATCGCCTGCAACCCGACCGGCTGTTGCACAACTTCCGCAAATATGCCGGGCTGGAGCCCAAGGCGGAGATTTACGGCGGGTGGGAAAGCGACACGATCGCGGGCCATACGCTGGGCCATTACCTGACCGCACTGGTGCTGACCTGGCAGCAGACCGGCGATCCGGAAATGAAGCGCCGCGCCGATTACATCGTCGACGAACTGGCGGAAGCGCAGGCCAAGCGCGGCACCGGTTATGTCGGGGCGCTGCAACGCAAGCGGAAGGATGGCACCGTCGTCGATGGCGAGGAAATCTTCCGTGAGGTGATGAAGGGGGAGATCAAGTCGGGCGGGTTCGATCTGAACGGATCATGGTCGCCGCTCTATACCGTCCACAAGCTGTTCGCCGGGCTGCTGGACGTGCATGATGGCTGGGGCAATGCCAGGGCGCTGGCCGTGGTCGAGGGGCTGGGCGGCTATTTCGAGCGCATGTTCGCCGCGCTGACGCCCGAGCAGGTGCAGGATGTGCTGAACTGCGAATATGGCGGACTGAACGAAAGCTATGCCGAAATGTACGCGCGGACGGGCAATCCGCGCTGGCTGAAGATGGCGCGGCTGATCTACGACAATCGCGTGCTCGATCCGCTGATGAAGGGCGAGGACCGGCTGGCCAATTTCCACGCCAACACGCAGGTGCCCAAGCTGATCGGCCTGGCGCGCATCCACGAGGTGACGGGCGGCGATCAGCCGCGGGCGCAGGCGGCGCGCTTCTTCTGGGACCGGGTGACGCAGCATCACAGCTATGTGATCGGCGGAAACGCGGACCGGGAATATTTCTCCGAACCCGACACGATCGCACAGCACATCACCGAACAGACGTGCGAGCATTGCAACACCTACAATATGCTCAAGCTGACACGGCAGCTTTGGTCCTGGCAGCCCGAGGGCGCGCTGTTCGACTTTTACGAGCGCGCGCACCTGAACCATGTGATGTCGGCGCAGGACCCGGCAACGGGTGGCTTCACCTATATGACGCCGCTGATGACCGGGGTGGAGCGCGGGTTTTCCACGGTCGATGACGATGCCTTCTGGTGCTGCGTCGGGTCGGGGATGGAAAGCCATGCCAAGCACGGCGAGTCGATTTTCTGGGAGGGGGATGACGGCACCTTCTTCGTCAATCTGTATATCCCCGCCGATGCGCGGTGGGATGCCCGCAAGGCGGCGGTGACTCTGGACACCCGCTATCCGTTCGAGCCGGTATCGACCCTGACCTTCAACCGGGTGAAGGGTGGCCGCTTCCCGGTGGCGCTGCGCATCCCCGGATGGGCGAACGGCAAGGCGACCGTTACGGTCAATGGCGAGGCGACGACGCCGCGGATCGAGCGTGGCTATGCGATCGTCGACCGGCGGTGGAAGAGCGGTGATGCGGTGGCGATTACCTTGCCGCTCGACCTGCGGATCGAGGCGACGCCCGGCGACGCGCAGACGGTGGCGGTGGTACGCGGTCCGCTGGTGCTGGCGGCCGATCTCGGGCCGGTTGATCAGAAGTGGGTTCAGGCGGACCCGGCGCTGGTCGGCAGCGACCTGCTGGCCGCCTTCACCCCGACCGATGCGGCGGCGGCGCATTATGCCACGCGCGGCATCGTCCGGCCGGCGGACATGAGCTTTGTGCCCTTCTACCGCCAATATCAGCGGCGCAGTGCGGTATATTTCAAGACGTTCAGCGATGCCGCCTGGACGGCGGAGGAAGCCGCCTTCACCGCCGAGCAGGCGCGGCTGCGCGACATCACCGCGCGCTCGGTCGACGTCATGCACCTGGGTGAGATGCAGCCGGAGCGCGACCACAATCTCGTCTCCGAGATATCCTATCCGGTCACCTATCGCGGGCGGCAGGGCCGCGATGCGCGCTCGGGCGGGTTTATCGAGTTTTCGATGGCGGTGCGACCGGGTCCGCTGGTCCTGCAGGCGACCTATTGGGGCAGCGAGCGTTCGCGCGATTTCGACATCCTGATCGACAATGTGAAGGTCGCGACGCAGCGGCTGGACAATGACCGGCCGGGCAAATTCTTCGATGTGGACTATCCGCTGCCGGAGGCGCTGACCAAAGGGAAGAAGTCGGTCCGCGTCCGCTTCGTGCCGCATGACCGCAATTCGGCGGGCCCGGTGTTCGGCGTGCGCATGTACACGGCAAAGCCTGGCGCGGTGGCATGACGCCAGTGGCGGACGGCGTGGCGATGACGCTGGACGCGCTGCGCGATCTGGCACGCGAAAAGCTGCGTGGCGCGGGGTTGGCGCCCGACCACGCCGATGCGGTGGCCGAGACGATGGTGGCGGGCGAGCGCGACGGGTGCGCCAGTCACGGCATCTACCGCCTGCTGATCGCGGCCAATTCGGTTGCGCGCGGGGTCGTAGTGCCGGATGCGGTGCCGGTCGTTCGATCGCCTGCGTCGGCGCTGGTCAAGGTGGATGGCGGCGGCGGGTTTGCGCAACTGGCCTTCGAGCGGGGCAAGCCGCTGTTGATCGAGCGGGCGCGCGCCTGCGGCATCGCCGCGATGGCGATCAACCATGTCGTGCACTTCGCCGCGCTGTGGCCGGAGGTGGAGGCGCTGGCGCAGGAGGGGCTGGTTGCGCTGGCCTTTACCCCCAGCCATGCCTGGGTCGCCCCCGCCGGCGGCACCAAGCCGGTGTTCGGCACGAACCCGATCGCCTTTGGCTGGCCGCGGCCGGGGCGCGATCCGTTCGTGTTCGATTTTGCGACAAGTGCGGTCGCACGCGGCGAGATCGAACTCCACCGGCGTGCGGACCGCCCGGTGCCGGAGGACTGGGGATATGACGCGCAGGGCCGGTCGACCACCGATGCGGCGGCGGTGTTGAACGGCGCGATGCGCACCTTTGGCGGGCACAAGGGATCGGCGCTGGCGGCGATGGTGGAGTTGATCGCCGGACCGCTGATCGGCGACATGACCAGCGCGGAGTCGATCAGGGCCGATGGCGGCCGCGGCGGCTCGCCGATCGGCGGCGAGCTGGTGATCGCGATCGACCCGGCGGGTTTCCTGGGCGATGCGGTGGCGGACCATCTGGCGCGCGCCGAGGCCATGTTCGCGGCGATCGAGGGGCAGGGGGCGCGTCTGCCCTCCGCGAGGCGCTATGCCGCGCGGGCGGAGAGCCTGCGCGACGGCGTGGTCATCCCGCGCGCGCTGCATGACGACATCATGGCGCTGCCAAGCGGGTAGCCACTGTCAGGCCATCAATTCCTGATAAGCGTCCAGCACCGCCTGATTGGCGGTGTCCCATCGATAGTCGTCGACGCGCGCGCGGCTCGCCTCGCTGAAACGGCGGCGCAGATCAGGGTCGGCGACGATGCGGGCGATGGCGTCCGCATAGCCGGCGATGTCGCAAGGGTCGACCAGATAGCCGGTCGCCCCGTCCGCCACCAGATCGACCGCCCCCGTGGCACGCGCGGCGACGACGGGCACGCCGGCCGCCATCGCCTCGGTCGTGACGTTGCCAAAGGTCTCGGTGACGCTGGGGTTGAAGAATATGTCCATCGAGGCGACGGCGCGGCCAAGGTCGTCGCCCGTCTGATAGCCGGCAAAGATCGCGCCCGGCGCCTGTTCGGCGAACCAGCCCTGCGCAGGCCCCTTGCCGACGACCAGCACCTTGTGCGGCACGCCGCGAGCGCGAAGCTGCTTCAGCACGGCGGCAAAGACGTCCAGACCTTTTTCCTTCACCAGCCGGCCGAGAAAGCCGATCGCCACGTCGTCATCGGCGATGCCGAGGCTGCGGCGCCACTGGAGGTCGCGCCGTGCCGGCGTGAAGCGGTCATGGTCGATGCCGCGCGACCAGATGGAGATCGGCGCGGACACCCCCCATTCGCGCAGCAGGGTGACCATGCTGGGACTGGGCACCAGTACCCGGTCGAAGCGGTCGTAGAAGCGCTTCATGATGCGTATAAAGACCGGCTCCAGCATGCCGAGGCCGTAATAGCGCGGATAGGTCTCGAATCGCGTGTGGAACGAGGCAACGGTTCGCACACCGGCGCGCCGCGCCCAGCGCAGTGCGGCGTGGCCGAGCAGCTCGGGGGCGGAGACATGGACGATGTTGGGGGCGAACGCCTCCAGATCGCGGCGGACGGCGGCGGGCAGGCCGCGGGCGATGCGATATTCCGCGCGGCCGAAAGGCACTGGCAAAGCAGGCACATCGACCAGATCGCCGGTGGGCGCGAAGGCCGGGCGGGGCAGGGTGGGCGAATAGACGCGGACGTTGACGCCGCGGGCAAGCAGATAGCCGACGAGCAGGTTCAGCGACTGGTTCGCGCCGTCGCGGGTATAGTTGTAGTTGCCGCTGAACAAGGCGACGCGGAGTGCATTCGGGGCCATGGAGCGCGCGCCATAGCTTGACACGGCGGACAAGACCACCGCCGTGTAGATGTTCCCCAATCGTTCTTGCCCTGCTATATCGGCGGCATGGCAAAGGTTCAGAAGCGCTACGTCTGTCAGGCTTGCGGATCGGTCGCGTCCCGGTGGCAGGGGCAATGCGTCGACTGTTCCGAATGGAACACGCTGGTCGAGGAAGCACCCAAGGTCGTGACCCCGTTCGCGGCCAAGCACAATCTGCAAGGCGGGGGGCGGGCCTTCCAGCTGGTCGGGCTGGATACCGATATCGCGCTGCCCGAGCGGATGACGACGGGAATCGCCGAGTTGGACCGGGCGCTGGGGGGCGGGTTCGTCGAGGCGTCGGCGACGCTGATCGGGGGCGATCCGGGGATCGGGAAGTCGACGCTGCTGTTGCAGGCGGCGGCGAAGCTGGCGATGGCGGGGCGCAGTGTCGCCTATGTGTCGGGGGAGGAGGCGGCGGACCAGGTGCGGCTGCGGGCAAGGCGGCTGGGCTTGGGGCAGGCGCCGGTGCAGTTGGCGGCCGCAACCTCGGTCCGCGACATCCTGACCACGCTGTCGAGCGGACCGCCGCCCGCGCTGCTGGTGATCGATTCGATCCAGACGATGCATTCCGACCTGATCGAAGGGGCGCCGGGCACGGTCAGCCAGGTGCGCGCCTCGTCGCAGGAGTTGATCCGTTTCGCCAAGGACCGCGGCACCGCGCTCGTGCTGGTCGGCCACGTCACCAAGGACGGATCGATCGCCGGCCCGCGCGTGCTGGAGCATATGGTCGACACCGTGCTGGCGTTCGAGGGCGAGCGCAGCCATCAGTATCGCATCCTTCGCGCGATCAAGAACCGGTTCGGCGGCACCGACGAGATTGGCGTCTTCTCGATGCAGACCGAGGGCCTGAGCGAAGTCGCCAACCCCTCGTCGCTGTTCCTGACCAATCGGGACGAGGGGGTGACGGGGGCGACGGTGTTTCCGGCACTTGAGGGTACACGGCCGGTGCTGGTCGAGATCCAGGCGCTGACCGTGCGGCTGGCATCGGGCGCGACCCCGCGGCGCGCGGTGGTCGGCTGGGATTCCGGGCGACTGGCGATGATCCTGGCGGTGCTGGAGGCGCGGTGCGGGCTCAGCTTCTCGTCGGCGGAGGTGTATCTGAACATCGCCGGCGGGTACCGGGTGCAGGACCCGGCGGCGGACCTGGCCGTGGCCGCGGCACTGGTTTCGGCACTGTCCGAGCGCCCCGTGGCGGCCGATGCGGTGGCCTTTGGCGAGATCGCGCTGTCGGGCGAGATCCGCTCGGTCGCGCACGGTCCGTTGCGGTTGAAGGAGGCGGGCAAGCTGGGGTTCGAACGGGCGCTGGTGCCCGCGGCGATGACCGGGGAGAAGGGCGGACTGACGCTGTCCGGTTTCAAGACGCTGGCCGGCTTCGTTGACCATATGCTGGGGCGCGGGTAGCGAGAGGGCCTGACCACAGGAACGGACGGCCACGACCTTGACCGCGCTCGATATCATCGTCCTGCTCGCCGTGATCGGATCGGCGGTGCTGGGCTTTTCCCGCGGGTTCGTGACCGAGGTGCTGTCGCTGTTCGCCTGGGTGGCGATCGTGGCCGCGCTCAAGCTGTTCCATATCCCGCTGGCCCAGGCGCTAACCGGCATGGTCGGCACCGTATCGGGCGCGGCGGTGCTGGCCTTTGCGATCCTGGCGGGCACCACCTATTTCGGGGGCAAGCTCGTCGCGCGGATGATCGGCGAGCGGACGCGAACCTCGGTACTGGGGCCGGTGGACCGGGCGTTGGGCTTCGGTTTCGGCGCGCTCAAGGGCCTGATCCTGGCGAGCCTGCTGTTCCTGGTCGTCGCCCTGCTGGTCGATACCGTCGGCGGCGGCCCGGCGCGCCGGCCCGAATGGATGGTGACGAGCCGCACCTATCCGCTGCTCAACGCCACCAGTGCGGGGATCGCGGATTTCGTCGACCGGCGCCGCCGCGGGCTGCCGGTCTTTGGGGCGGCGACCGCGCCGGCCCCGTCCAACATAGGCGATCCTGCCCCATGAACGCGCCCCTCTACAATGCCGAGATCCTGCGGCTGGCGACCAGCATTCCCCATCACGAGCGCCTGACCGACCCGATGGGCACGGCCGAGAAGCGCTCGCCCATCTGTGGCAGCCGGGTGACGGTGGACGTGAATGTCGACGACGATGGCCGGGTGACCGAACTGGGGATGCTGGTCCGCGCCTGCGCGCTGGGCCAGGCGTCCTCGTCGCTGCTCGCTGCGCAGATACTGGGCCGGACGCCTGCCGAACTGGCGACGGCGCGCGATGCGCTGGGCGCATGGCTGGCAGCGGGAGAGGGTACGCCGCCGGAATGGCCGGGGCTCGCGGTGTTCGAGCCGGCGCTCGGCTATACCGCGCGGCATGCCTCGATCCGGCTGGCCTTCGAGGCGGCGGCGGATGCCGCGGCCGATGCCGCCGCCCGGCTGCCCGTGCGCTGATGCACGCAGAGGTTTCGCTGCTGCGCGACGGCGCGATCCTGCTCGGGTTCGGCCTGGGCTTCGTGCTGCTGTTCCGGCGACTGGGGCTGGGTGCGACGCTGGGCTATCTGGTGGCGGGTGCCGTGGTCGGGCCGCACCTGCTGGGGCTGGTCGGCGATGCCGAGACCAAGATGGGCATTGCTGAGATCGGCATCGTCCTGCTGCTGTTCATCGTCGGGCTGGAGTTGAAGCCGAGCCGCTTGTGGCGGATGAAGGAGGAGATTTTCGGCCTGGGGCTGATCCAGGTCGTCGCCTGCGGACTGGCGATCACCGGCATCGTGCTGCTCGCCAAATTCTCGCCGGAGGCGGCGCTGGCCCTCGGCCTGCCGCTGGCTCTGTCCTCCACCGCGCAGGTGCTGCCGATGCTGCAATCGTCGGGGCGACTGCGCACCCCCTTTGGCGAACGGGCCTTCTCGATCCTGTTGTTCCAGGACCTGTCGATCGTGCCGCTCATCACCATCGTGGCGGCGATGTCGCGCAACCCGGCGGATCATGCCGGGCCGCCGGGATGGATATTGGCGCTGCAGACGGTGGCGGCGATCGTCGGGCTGATCCTGGCCGGGCGCTTCCTGCTGCGGCCGCTGTTCCGCCTGATCGGCAACTGGAACGAACGCGAGATGTTCGTGTTCGCCGGGCTGTTCACCGTGATCGCCAGTGCCGCGGTGATGGAACTGCTCGGCCTTTCCACCGCGCTCGGCGCCTTTATCGCCGGGGTGATGCTCGCCGACAGCCCGTATCGGCACGAGCTGGAGGCCGATGTCGAGCCGTTCCGCTCGATCCTGCTCGGCCTGTTCTTCTTGGCGGTGGGGATGATGCTGGACCTGCCCGCAATCGCCGAACGTCCCCTGTTCGTGGCGGCGATGGCGGCGGCGCTGATCGTGACCAAGGCGGGCGTCATCTTCCTGATCGGGCTGGCGTTCCGTATGAAGTGGCGGCAGGCGTTCGCGCTGGGCCTATTGATGAGCCAGGGCGGCGAATTCGGCTTCGTGCTGTTCGCGCAGGCGCAGAACGGGTTCCTGATCGCACCCGAGGCGGCCAGTCTGTTCGGCGCGATCATCACGCTGTCGATGGCGACCACGCCGTTCCTGATGGCCGCCACCCGGCGCATTCGCGAGGAGCCGGTGATCGCCGGCGGCGAGCGCGACGGCCCCGTGACCGACGGCGCCAATGCGCTGGTCGTGGGCTATGGCCGTTTCGGCCAGACGGTGGCGCAGATGCTGATCGCGCAGGACATTCCCGTCACGCTGATCGACCGCGATACCCAGATGATCGACATCGCCGCCGATTTCGGCGCCAAGGTCTATTATGGTGACGGCACGCGATTGGACCTGTTGCGACAGGCGGGTGCGGCGGAGGCGGAATTGATCCTGTTCTGCCTGGACGACGACCAGATCACCGCCGACCTATTGGAAAACGTCCATGCCGCCTTTCCGAACGCGACCATCCTTGTTCGCGCCTATGACCGCCGGGCCTTGCTGAAGCTGAAGGGTAGTCCGGCGGCCTATGTCGTTCGCGAAGTGCTGGAATCGGCCGTCAAGATGGCGCGGCTGGCGCTGACCAGCCTGAAGGTCGATATCGGCGAGATCGACCGGACCGAGGCGATGTACCGCGCCCGCGACAAGGAGCGGCTGGCCGCGCAATATGCCAGCGGCGACCTGCGCGCGGCGAGCGACCGGATCATCGTGCAAGGCGAACGGGAAGGGGCGTGATGGGCTGGATTGCGATACTGGCGGCATTGTCCGGTGCCGTTGCGGTGGCCGCCGGAGCATTCGGTGCGCATGGTGCCGAGGGCAAGGCGGTCGAGTGGCTGAAAACCGGATCGCATTATCAACTCGTCCATGCCGTGGCGGCGCTGATCGCACTCCGGCTGGATGCTCGGGGACCGGCAGTGACCTTCGTGGTGGGCGGCGCGATCTTTGCCGGCACGCTCTACCTGATGGCGATCGGGGGCGCGCACTGGCTGGGTGCGGTCACTCCGATTGGCGGGGCGGCGTTGATCGTCGGATGGCTGTGGCTGGCGTGGAGCGTGCGCGGCTGATCGCGGTAGTTGAGAGGCCCACGGCGATGGTCTAGGGACCCGTGCCATGGCCGACCCATTCTATATCACCACCGCGATCCATTATCCCAACGGGAAGCCGCATATCGGCCATGCCTATGAGATGATCGCCGCCGACGCCATCGCGCGCTTCCAGCGGCAGGCGGGCCGCGACGTGCTGTTCCAGACCGGCACCGACGAGCATGGCCTGAAGATGGCGCAGGCCGCGCGCGCACGCGGGCTGGCGACGCGCGACTTCGCTGACGAAATGTCGAGCCATTTCCATGTCATGGCCGACCGCTTGAACATCTCCTACGACCGGTTCATCCGCACGGTCGACACCGATCATTATGCCGCCAGCCAGGCGATCTGGCAGGCGATGGCGGACAAGGGCGACCTGTATCTGGATCGTTACGAGGGCTGGTATTCGGTCCGCGACGAGGCGTTCTATGACGAGACGGAACTGAGCGTGGGCGAGGATGGCACCAAGCTGTCGCCGCAGGGCACGCCGGTGGAGTGGACCGCGGAGGAAACCTGGTTCTTCCGCCTGTCCAAATACCAGCAGCCGCTGCTCGACCTCTATGCCGCCAATCCCGACTTCATCCGGCCGGAAAGCCGGCGCAACGAGGTGATGCGCTTCGTGGAAGGCGGCTTGTCCGACC
Organism: Sphingomonas sp. GM_Shp_2; assembly: GCF_026540875.1. Lineage (NCBI taxonomy): Bacteria > Pseudomonadati > Pseudomonadota > Alphaproteobacteria > Sphingomonadales > Sphingomonadaceae > Sphingomonas > Sphingomonas sp. GM_Shp_2. Next base: position 27,649 of record NZ_JALNUQ010000011.1, on the reverse strand, counting down.
TGTCGGTGTCGCGGACCAGCTTCGACTGGGGCGTGCCGGTGCCCGGCAGCCCCGGCCACATCATGTATGTGTGGGTCGATGCGCTCACCAACTATCTGACCGGCACCGGCTATCCGGACAGGAACGGCGAGCGTTCGCGTTTCTGGCCGGCGGACCTGCACCTGATCGGCAAGGATATCGTGCGGTTCCATACCGTCTACTGGCCGGCCTTCCTGATGTCGGCGGACATTCCGCTGCCCCGGTCGGTGTTCGGGCATGGCTTCCTGCTTCATCGCGGGGAGAAGATGTCGAAGTCGGTCGGCAACGTCGTCGATCCGGGCGAGCTGGCCGACGCGTTCGGGGTCGATGCACTGCGCTACTTCTTCCTGCGCGAAGTGAGTTTCGGGCAGGACGGCTCCTATTCGGCCGAGGCGATCGTGACGCGGGTGAACGCCGAACTGGCCAACAGCTTCGGCAATCTGGCGCAGCGTACCTTGTCGTTCATCGCCAAGAACCTGGACGGTGCCCTGCCGGATGCCGGGCGCGCGGAAGACATGGACGGCGCGTTGATCGAGGAGGTGGTGGTCGCCTGTGCGGGCCTGCGCACCGCGTTCGACGACCTGATGCTGAGCCAGGGGATCGAGGCGTGGATGCGCGGCGTTTATGCTTGCAACCAGTATATCGACACCGCCGCGCCATGGGCGCTGCGCAAGACGGATCCGGAGCGGATGCACGCGGTGCTGCGCACGCTGGTCCGCGCAATCCGCATGCTGGCGATCGCGATCCTGCCGGTGGTGCCGGTGGCGGCGGGCAAGGTGCTGGACCAGTTGGGTGCCGAGGCGCGCGACCACGCCGCGATCGACGATGACGGCTGGTACGACGCGCATGCCGCCAGCGGCTTCCGCTTGGCGCCGCCGACCCCGGCCTTTCCGCGGCTGGAGATGCCGGCGGAGGCGGCTGCCTGATGCTGGCCGACAGCCACTGCCACCTGAACTACAAGGGCGTCGCCGAGCAGCAGGGCGAGGTGCTGGCCCGCGCCCGGGCGCGCGGCGTCACCGCGATGCTCAACATCTCGACCCGCGAAAGCGAGTGGGATGCGGTGATCGCGACCGCCGAGCGCGAGCCGGATGTCTGGGCGTCGGTGGGCATCCACCCGCATGAGGCGGATCAGCACGGCCATGTCGATACGGCCCGGCTGGTCGCGCGCGCCGCGCACCCCCGCGTGGTGGGGATCGGCGAAAGCGGGCTCGATTATTACTACGATCATAGCGACCGGGCCCGCCAGCAGGCAAGTTTCCGGGCGCACATCGCGGCCTGTCGCGAGACGCAGTTGCCGCTGATCGTCCACACCCGCGATGCCGAGGAGGATACGATCGCGATCCTGGGCGAGGAGATGGGGAAGGGGGCCTATCCGTGCGTCATCCACTGCTTCACCGCCAGCGGCGACTTTGCCGACAAGGCGATGGCGCTCGGTTTCTACATCTCGATCTCCGGCATCGTGACGTTCAAGAACGCAAGGGATCTGCAGGACACCGCGAAGCGTCTGCCGCAGGACCGCTTGCTGATCGAGACGGATGCGCCGTTCCTCGCGCCCGTGCCGCATAGGGGCAAGCAGGGGGAGCCGGCCTTCGTTGCCGATACCGCGGCGTTCCTGGCCGATCTGCGCGGCGAGGATGTCGCGGCGCTGACCCGGACCACGGCGGAGAATTTCCACCGCCTGTTCGCAAAGACGCGCGCGTGAAGATCCGCATCCTCGGCTCCGGCACGTCGTCGGGCGTGCCGCGGATCGGAAACGAATGGGGCAACTGCGACCCGGCCGAACCACGCAATCGGCGGACCCGGGCCTCCGCATTGGTCGAACATGGCGACACCCGGATCCTGATCGACACCAGCCCCGACATGCGGGCCCAATTGCTGGCCGCGAATGTCGGCCGGGTCGATGCGGTCATCTGGACGCACGACCATGCCGATCACTGCCACGGCATCGACGATCTGCGCCAGATATTCCACCAGCTGGGTCATCCCGTGCGCGGGCTGGCGCGCGCCGATACGCGGCAGACGCTGGAGGCGCGCTTCGCCTATGTCTTCCATGGCAAGCGCGGCTATCCGCCGACCGCGACGATCGAGGAACTGCCGGACGCGATCACGATCGGCGACATCAGCGTGCGCATCGTCGATCAACCGCATGGCGGAACGCGCTCGGCCGGGCTTCGCTTCGAAGCGGATGGAAGAAGCATCGGCTATGCCACCGATTTCCATGAACTGACGGAGGCGATGGCGGCGCTGTATACCGGACTGGACGTGTGGGTGGTCGATGCGCTGCGCCGCTGGCCGCATCCCTCGCATCCCGAACTGTCCGCGGTCCTGGGCTGGGTCGAGACATTGCGGCCGCGCGAGGCCGCGCTGATCCATATGGACCAGACGATGGATTATGCGACGCTGTGCGCCGAACTGCCGCTGGGGGTGCAGCCGGGTTATGACGGGCTGGAACTGGTCGCGTGAGCGACGACCGGGTCGCCAATATCCTCCTGTACGGGATCATGCTGATCCTGCCGCTGTCCGCGCTGATCGTGCGGCGTCCGAAACTGGGGCCGACCCTGAAGATGGCGGCGGCGTGGGTCGGTATCTTTGCGCTGAGCCTGATCCTGGTCAGCCAGCGCCACCATGTGACGGGCCTGTTCACCGACCAGCGTGTCGAGGGCATGCAAACCCGCATCCGCATGGGCGACGATGGTCATTTTCATGCCGATGTGTCGGTCAACGGCGTGACCCGCTCGATGCTGATCGACAGCGGGGCTACGATCACCGCCTTGTCAGAAGCTACGGCGCGCGCCGCGGGGCTCGATCTGGAGGAAAGCCCGTTTCCGCGCATGCTGCAGACCGCGAACGGCCCGGTGGCGGCGCGAACGGCGACAGTAAAAACGATGACGGTGGGCAGCATCACCACGCACGATCTGAGCGTCGTCGTATCGCCGGCATTCGGCGATCAGGATGTGCTTGGCATGAACTTCCTGTCGCGGCTGGGATCATGGTCGGTGGAAAAGGGTGAGCTGATACTGACCCCAGAAAAAGCGTCCTAGTTTTACATAATATCTATTATCGATCGCTTGGATTGAAGGTGTGGGGGGGGCGAACGTACCCCCCTAATTCCCCAACGCCGCACCATTCCGGACGGCATTGCAATCGCGTAGCACCGCGGCTCACGCAGCCGGCAAGGTCGCCAATTGCCTGGTCACCAGCGGCGCCACGCGATCCGCCATGCGACCGATGCCCACCGCATTGGGATGCACCCCGTCGGGCAGCATCAGCTGGCGATTGCCGATCACGCCTTGCAGGATGAACGGGTCCAGCACGGCGTCATGTTCGCGCGCGAGGTCGGGCCAGATGCGGTTGAAGCGACCGGCGAAATCCGGTCCGAGGTTGGGCGGTGCCATCATGCCGGTCAGGATGACCGGAATGCCTCGCCGCGACAGTTCCTCCAGCATGGCCGCCATGTTCGCGCGCGTTTCGGCCGGGTCGACCTGACGCAGCACGTCGTTGCCGCCCAGACCGAGCAGCACCAGATCGGGCGGCGTTTTCAGCCGATCGAGGGTATAGGCCAGCCGACGCCGTCCGCCGGCAGTGGTGTCGCCCGACACCCCGGCATTGACCACCGTCGCATCGATCCCCTGCCCGCGCAGCCGCGCTTGGACCGCATCAGGCAGGCTCTCGCCGCGCTTCAGGCCATACCCTGCATACAGGCTGTCCCCAAAGGCCAGCACCGTCCGCTTCGGCCCGGACACCGGCAGGGCCGCCGCAGCCGTCGGCGCCGGGGTCGCGACATTGGTAACCGGCAGCGCCTCGTCGCGCTGCGCATCGCAGGCCGACAGCAGCGCGGCTTGGATAAGCGCGGCGCCTGCCACATATGGCGTCTTCGTCATCTTTATTCTGGATTCCCCGAAAACATGGTCGCACGCGATATGGTCATCCGGGCCGCGGATGTAAGGCTGACGCTCGGCGGCGCGGCGCCGGTCGAGATCCTGAAGGGTATCGACCTTGCGGTCGCGGACGGCGAGAGCCTGGCGCTGCTCGGGGCATCGGGTTCGGGCAAATCGTCGTTGATGGCGGTTCTGGCAGGGCTGGAGCGCGCGACCTCCGGCCGCGTCGAGGTGGCGGGCACCGACTTCGGCACGCTGGACGAGAATGGTCTGGCGATCGCACGGCGCGGCCGGATCGGCATCGTGCTTCAGGCTTTCCATCTTTTGCCGACGATGACGGCGCTGGAGAATGTCGCGGTGCCGATGGAACTGGCCGGCGAGCGCGACGCCTTCGCCCGTGCCGAGGCGGAACTCGCCGCGGTCGGATTGTCCCACCGGCTGGACCATTATCCCGCACAGCTTTCGGGTGGCGAGCAACAGCGCGTCGCCATCGCCCGCGCACTCGGCCCCCGCCCCCGCATCGTCTTCGCCGACGAGCCGACCGGCAATCTCGACGCCGCCACCGGCGCCCGCGTGATGGACCTGCTGTTCGACCGTCGGGCCGCCACGTCAGCGACCCTGGTCATCATCACCCATGACCCCGCCCTTGCCCGGCGTTGCGACCGGGTGATCGAACTGATTGATGGGCGGATCGCGGCGTGAGCAGCTGGGCGCTGGCCTGGCGGCTCGCCCGGCGTGAGGTGTCGGCGCGGTTCCGGGGACTGCGGCTGCTGTTGCTGTGCCTGTTTCTGGGCGCGGGCGCGCTGGCCGCGATCGGCAGTCTGGGCGAGGCGATCGGCGGCGAGCTTGCCGCGCGTGGGCGAGTGCTGCTCGGCGGCGATCTGGAATTGTCGGTGTCGCAGCGTCTGGCCGAGCCGTCGGAGCAGGCGGCGATGCGGGCGATCGGACGGGTGTCGGAGACCATCCGGATGCAGTCGATGGCGGTCACCGCTGCTGGTGCCACCGCCCCCGTTCAGTTGAAGGCCGTCGATGCCACCTACCCGCTTTATGGCCAACTCACCCTGGGCGATGGGCGCACGGCACGGGCACCGGCGGGTGACGAGGTCTGGATCGGCCGGGCGCTGGCCGAGCGACTGCTGGTGCGGCCGGGCGATACGCTGCGTTTCGGCACTGCGGGCTTTCGGGTCGGGGGGATCATCGCCGACGAGCCGGATCGGCTTGGCGAGGGCTTCACGCTCGGCCCCGTCGCGATCATCGCACGTGCAGGGCTGGATCGCACCGGCCTGATCCAGCCGGGCAGCCTGTACGACACCCGATACCGCATCGCCACCGCCGGCGATCCGGCCAGCGCCGTCCGCCGGTTCGAGCGGCGTTTCCCCACCGCGGGCTGGGAAACCCGCACCCGCGACCGTGCCTCACCCGGCGCCAGCCGCTTCATCGCGCGCATGGGCGAGTTCCTGACACTTGTCGGGCTGGCGGCGCTGGTGATCGCCGGGATCGGCGTCGGCAACGGCGTCACCTCCTATCTCGATGCGCGGCGCCAGAATATCGCGATGCTGAAGGTGCTGGGCGCGACATCAGGGATGGTGGCGCGCATATATCTGCTGCAGGTTCTTGCCGTTGCCGGGGTCGGCATCTTTCTGGGCCTGACCGCCGGCATGGTCGCGGTGCCCCTGGTCGGCATGGCGGTGGGCGCGGTGCTGCCGGTCGCGCCGGGGCTGACCTTTGCCCCCGCCGCGCTCGCGCTGGCTGCGGCCTATGGCCTGTTGATCGCACTCGCCTTTTGCGCAGCGCCGCTGGTCGCCGCCGGTCGCGTGCCGGCCGCGGCATTGCTGCGCGGCGCGCTGGATGCAAGGGTCGGCGGTGAATGGCGTGGCCGCCTCTGGGCGGTGGCGGCGGGCATCCCGGTCGCGGTGCTGGCCCTGCTGACCACCGACCGCCCTGCCTTTGCCGCGGCCTTCCTCGGCGCTACGGCGGCGACACTGGCTGCACTGGTCGGCATCGGCGCCGCGATCCGGATGGCGGCGGCCCGCCTGCCCCGCCCCCACAGGCCGCTCGCCCGGCTTGCGCTTACCGCGCTCCACCGGCCGGGATCGCGAACCGTGTCGCTGGTCGTCGCGCTCGGCCTTGGCCTGACCTTGTTCGTGCTGCTCGCCAGCATCCGCACCAGCATCGACGGCAATATCCGTCGCTCGGTGCCGGAGCGCGCCCCTGCCCTGTTCGCGCTCGACGTGCCACCCAATCGCGAAGGCGAATTCCGACGCACCGTCATCGCGGTAGCCCCCAAAGCCGTCATTGCCACCGTTCCGCTGATGCGCGGCACGATCACCGGCTATGGCACGACCCGCGTCGCCGATCTGGCGACGATTCCGGAGGGGGCTTGGGCGCTCCGTGGCGAGCGCGGCTTGACCTTTGCGACCGCCCTGCCCGCAGGCAGCACGCTGACGGCGGGACGATGGTGGAACGCGGCGGAGGCACGACAAAGCCTCGTCTCGATCGACACGCGTCTTGCGGAGGCATTGAAGCTGAAGATCGGCGATCCGCTGACCATTTCGGTTCTGGGACTGGAGCGCACGGCGCGGATCGCGTCGTTCCGGCGGATCGCATGGGACACGCTGGGCTTCAACTTCGTGATGGTGTTCTCGCCCGGCGCGCTGGCCGATGTGCCGCACAACCTGGCCGCGACGATCGACATGCCTGCGGCCAAGGCGCCGGCGGTGACCAGGGCGCTGCTCCCCCGTTTCCCCTCCACCTCCGTGGTCGAGGTGGGCGGCGTCTTGCAACAGGTGCAGGACGTGGTCGGCCAGATGGCGACCGCGATCACCGTCGCGGCCGGCATCGCCGTGCTGGCAGGCATCGCGGTGCTGCTCGGTGCAATCGCCGCCGCCCGCGCGGCACGCACCTATGACGCGGTCATGCTGAAGGTGCTGGGGGCCACGCGCCGCCAGATATTGCTGGCGCAGGCGATCGAATATGCGGTGCTGGCCGGCATCGTCGGTGCGGTGGCGCTCGTGCTGGGCGTCGGCGGCGGCTGGTTCGTGGTGACGCAGGTGTTCGGGTTCGACTGGATGCCTGACTGGATCGTGATCCTGGCGACACTGGCGGGTGGCGCGGTGGTGACGATCGGCATCGGCATTGCCGGAACGCTGCCGGTGCTGCGGGCCCGGCCTGCCGCATCGCTCCGGGCTTTGTAGAGACGTTTCAACCATTGCCGTCGGAACCCGAGATGGGGTTCGATGGTCCAGCCTTATCCCTGGAGGTGCCGATGCCCTATTCCGTTCCCTACACCGCCGACGCCGCCCGCTACGATCAGGGCATGCCCTATCGCCGGACCGGGCGCAGCGGCCTGAAACTGCCCGCGATCAGTCTCGGCCTATGGCAGAATTTCGGCGGTGACGACGTGTACGAAGTCGGCCGCGCCATCCTGCGGCGTGCATTCGATCGCGGCGTCACCCACTTCGATCTCGCGAACAATTACGGTCCGCCCTATGGCTCGGCGGAAGAGAATTTCGGGCGCATATTCGCCTCCGACTTCCGCACCCACCGCGACGAACTGGTCATCTCGTCCAAGGCGGGATGGGACATGTGGCCCGGCCCGTACGGCGATATCGGCTCGTCCAGGAAATATCTGATCGCAAGCTGCGACCAGAGCCTGAAGCGGATGGGCCTCGATTACGTCGACATCTTCTACTCGCACCGGGTCGACCCGGACACGCCGCTGGAGGAAACCATGGGCGCGCTGGCGCAGCTCCACCGGCAGGGCAAGGCGCTGTATGTCGGGATATCCTCCTACGACCCCGGCCTGACCCGGCGCGCCGCGGCGATCCTGGCGGAAGAGCGCGTGCCGCTGTTCATCCATCAGCCGAGCTATTCGATCCTCAATCGATGGATCGAGCGCGACCTGCTGGCGACGCTGGACGATCTGGGCACCGGCTGCATTGCCTTCTCGCCGCTGGCGCAGGGGATGCTCACGTCGAAATATCTCGGTGGCGTTCCCAAGGACGCCCGCGCCAGCCGTGGTGGGTCGCTGTCCACCCAGTTGCTGAGCGAGCAGAACCTGGCATCGATCCGCCAGCTGAACGACATCGCGCATGCCCGCGGCCAGACGCTGGCGCAGATGGCGATCGCCTGGGTGCTGCGCGATCCCCGGGTCACCTCCGCGCTGATCGGCGCGCGGACCGTCGATCAGCTCGACGATTCACTCAAAGCCGTCGACCGCCTCGATTTTACACCCGAGGAACTGTCGGCGATCGACGACGCCGCAGCGGATGGCGGCATCAACCTGTGGGCGGGGTCGTCCGACATCGTCGACCTGCCCGCCGCACAGGGTGTGCCCGCCTCCTGAGCGCGGCGTTCAGGCCGCGACCGGCATGCAGGCCGGTCCGGCCGGCGCCGATGCCTTGTAGGTCAGCACGAACTCCTGATGCCCGAGCGCTTCGGACTTGGTCTGTGCGCCGGCGGACACCGCCGCGATCAGCGACACGATCTCGGCCCCGACCTCGTCCAGCGTCGCCCGGCCTTCCAGGATACGGCCGGCATCGACGTCCATGTCCCCTTCCATCCGGCGATAGGTTTCCGGGTTCGCGCACACCTTGATCACCGGCGAGATCGCGGACCCGACCACCGATCCGCGTCCGGTGACGAACAGGTTGATATGCGCCCCGCATGCGATCAGCTCGCCGATCTCGGCATTGTCGACGATGTTGGGGAAGCCGAACTTGGGATCGCCCGGCGGCACCACGTCGAGCAGGTACAGCCCCGGCCCCGGCGCCTGTTCGGCGGGCAGGATCACCCCGTCGATGGCGCGGCTGCCCGACTTGGCATAGGCGCCGGCGGACTTCTCCTCCTGGCTGGACAGGCCACCCTCGGCATTGCCGGGCGCAAAGCTGCCATAGCCCATTGCGCGGTAATAACGCTCGGCCTGCTGGACGGACGCGATCAGCGCGTCGGCCACCGCCGGGCTGGCTGCGCGCTCGGCCATGTGGCCTTCGCAACCGATCATCTCGCCGGTTTCCTCGAAGATGCAGGTCGCACCGGCATCGACCAGCGTGTCGAAGGCCCGTCCCACTGCCGGATTGCCGGTGATCCCGCTCGTTCCGTCGGAGCCGCCACAGATCGTGCCGACGACCAGTTCGGACATCGCCATCGGCACCCGCACCGCCTGCGCGTCGGCGATCGCGCCGACACGTGCCACCGCCGCCAGCCCGGCATCGATCGCGCCGCGCGTGCCGCCCGATTGCTGGATCACCACCGTCTCGACCGGGCGGCCATTCTCCTGTGCGTGGCGCGCCAGCGCCTCGCGGTTGAAGCTCTCGCAACCCAGCGACATCAGCACCACGCCACCGACATTGGGATGGACGATCAGCGCCTTCATCATCGCCAGCGCATAGTCGTTGGGGTAGCAGCCGGGAAAGCCGATCAACTGCACCCGCGGATTATCCACCTTGTCCACGATGCGGCGCGCGACATGGTGCGCGCATTCCACCAGATAGACGACGACGATGGCGTCGCGAATGCCCTTGCGCCCGTCGGCACGCAGCCATGCCTCGATCATGCTTGGTCTCCCGCCGCGTCACGCAGATGTGCCGGCATGTAATCGCTTTTCATGTTGTGCATATGGACCCACCCGCCGGGATCGGCCGCTGCCGTCATAGATCCGATCGGCATCCCGTATTTCAAGACCTTGTCACCCGGATTGAGCGCAAACAGCGCCAGCTTGTGGCCGATCGGCACGGCTTGCGTCACGCTCAGCGTCTGGCCCTCCACGACGAAGCTCTCTCCCGCCTCGATCGACCGGCAGCAGACGACGACATTGTCGCTGGGCGACAGGCGGATGGCGGCCGGCGGGATCATGCGGTGGTCTCCTTGGTGGTGGCGGGGATCGGCGCGTCGGCGCGCAACAATCCCTCATGGCGCAATTCGGCCCAGAAATCGGCCGGGATCGCCGCGCGGTACAGGTCCATCGTCTGGTCGACGCGCGCCGCGCTGCCGAGCCCCGGAATGACGCTGGCGACGCTCGGATGCGCCAGCACGAACTGCAACGCAGCGGCAGGCAGGCGCACGCCGTGGCGGTCGGCCACCGCCTCGATCCCGCGCACCCGGGCGATCACCGCGTCCGACGCCGGGCCATAATCATGGTGCAGCACCCCGCCCCCCTTGGTCCCCGTCGCCAGGATGCCGCTGTTATAGGGTCCGCCGATCACGATCGACGTGCCGGCCGTGGCACAGGCGGGTAGCAGCATGTCCAGCGCATCCTGTTCCAACAGCGTGTAGCGCCCGGCCAGCAGGATCGCGTCCAGCGGCATTTCGCGCATCACGTCCAGGCACACCGCAATCTCGTTGACGCCGATGCCGAAGCCCGCGATCGCCCCCTCGTCCCGCAACCGCGCCAGCGCCTTGAGGCCGCCGCCATGGGTCAGTTGCTCCCAATATTCCCCGGCGGCATCGCCATGCGTGTAGCCGCCGATATCGTGGACATACAGCAGGTCCACCCGCCCCAGCCCGAGACGTTGCAGGCTGTGCTCATGGCTGCGCAGGATGCCGTCATGACTGTAATCGTAGCGCATGCGGAAAGGCATCGCCGAGCGGAAGCCGTCACGCTCCCGGTCGTCGGTGATGCTGGCATCCGGGTCCATCAGCCGCCCGACCTTGGTCGATACCACCACGTCCGCGCGGGTGCGCACCGCGTCGCCCACCCGTCGTTCGGACAGGCCCCGCCCGTAATGCGGCGCGGTATCGACATAGGTCATGCCGGCATCCAGCGCCGCGTCAATCGCGGCCCGCGCATCGACGTCGGCGACCGGCTGATACAGATTGCCGAGCGACGCCGCGCCGAACCCCAGTTCGGTCACGGTCAGTCCGGTGCGTCCCACCGTCCGGCGAGCGATATCGTTCACAGCGTCAATCCCAATCGGTAAAGGGTGTTGGCGTTGCGACCCCACAGGTCGCGCCGCTCATCCTCGGAAAAATCGGCGAGCAGCGCCTCATAGGCGCCCAGCGTCTCGTCTATCGTCGCGAACAGGCGATCGGTGGGAAAATTGCTCGCCACCATCACCCGGCGCGTGCCGAAACGGTCGATCACCTCGCGCACGATGTCGGCAAAGGGCGCGCCGACGAACCCCGCACCGGACAGCTTGATCGACACATGCGGCATCGCCGCCAGCCGCGTGATGCCGTCGCGCCACGCCTCCAGCCCGTCCGCCACGATCGGCAAGGCCAGGTGGTCGACGATCACCGGCGTGGCGGGGTGGAGCGCCGCCACCTCCGCCATGCCGGCGAGCTGCGGCGGAAAGCCATGATAGTCGAAGCTGAGGCCATGGCGCGCCAGCAGCGCGTAACCCCGCCGCCACGCATCGTCGCGCGTCAGGTCGCGAGGGTGCGCCGCCCGCCGAGGATCGGTCGGGTGCCAGTTCACCATGTGGCGGATGCCGCGGACCCGCGCATGACCGGCGTGAAAGGCCAGTTTCGCCTCCACCTCCGGATCGTCCAGCGCAACATAGGCGACCATGGCGGTGGGCAGCCCGGTGTCGGCGGCAAGCTCGTCCAGCCACCGCGTCTCGCCCGCCGCATCGCCCGGATGCGCCCCGGCCTCGACATGCACGGCCCCGACGACGTTCCACGCAGCCGCCTCGCGCACATAGTCGGCCGGCAGGTAGCTGTCCGCGATCGGCGCCTTGTCCGCCTCGTCCAGCCACGGATAGCGCAACCGCCCCCGATCCCACATGTGCAGGTGTGCATCCACGAAGGGCGGCCGCGCCGTCATGCGCGTCAGGCCGCCGCCGTCCAGGCGATCACGTCCTGTCGCTGCTCGCCCAGCTTCTCGATACCCAGTTCCACCACGTCGCCGGCCTTCAGATACCAGGGTTCCGGCTTCTGCCCCAGGCCGACGCCGGGCGGCGTGCCGGTGGTGATGACGTCACCGGGCTCCAGCGTCATGAACTGCGATAGATAGGCGATGATCTGCGCCACGCCGAAGATCATGGTGCGGCTGTGGCCGTCCTGTACGCGCGTGCCGTTCACCGACAGCCACATCGACAGGTTCTGCGGGTCGCCCACCTCGTCCGCGGTCACGAGCCAGGGACCGATCGGGCCAAAGGTTGGAAAGCCCTTGCCCTTGTCCCAGGTCGCGCCGCGCTCGATCTGCCAGTGGCGCTCCGACACGTCGTTGATGACGCAATATCCCGCGACGTGATCAAGGGCATCGGCCTCCGCGACATGGTTGGCGCGCTTGCCGATCACCACGCCCAGCTCGACCTCCCAGTCGGTCTTCTTGGAATCCTTCGGGATCACGATCGGATCGTTCGGCCCCTGGATGCAGCTTACCCATTTCTGGAACACCACCGGCTCCTCCGGGATCGGCAGGTTCGATTCCGCGGCATGGTCGGCATAGTTCAGGCCGATCGCGACGAAATGGCGGGTCCCCGTCACGCAGGCGCCGTAGCGCTGCTCGCCCTCGACGAGCGGCAGGCTCGCCGGATCGATCGCGGCCAGCCGCTTGAGCGAGTCCGCGCCCAGCGCGTCGGGGCCGATGTCGCCGACATGCGCGGACAGGTCGCGGATGCGGCCCTCCGCATCGATCACACCGGGACGCTCCGCACCGGGAGCACCGAACCGACAAAGCTTCATATCGAATACCTTCGCAAAACTGCAGAAAAGATCAGGCCATGCACCAGCCGCCGTCGATGACGTGCAGCTGGCCGGTGGTGTACGCGCTTTCGTCGGACGCCAGGTACAGCGCCAGCGCCGCCACCTCGTCCGCGGTGCCCAGCCGGCCGAGCGGCTGGCGGGCGATGAACGCCGCGCGTGCCGCCGCCTCGTCGCCGGTCGCGGCCAATCGCTCGTCCAGCGACGGCGACTGCACGGTGCCCGGGCAGATCGCGTTGCAGCGGATCTTGTCGCCTACATAATCGACCGCCACGGACCGGGTGATCCCAGCCACCGCCGCCTTGGACGCGCAATAGGCGAACCGGTTCGCCACGCCGATCACCGGGCCCGCGACCGAGGCCATGTTGATGATCGACCCCCCGCCCCTCGCGATCATGCCGGGCAGCAGCGCCGTCAGCATATGGGTGATCGCATGGACGTTCAGGTCGAACGACAGGCGATAACCGGCATCCTGGCTGTTCAGCAGCGTGCCGGCATCGACATAGCCCGCGCAATTGAACAGCACATCGACCTCGCCCGCCTCGGCACCGAACGCGGCGATGGCCGCCGCATCGGTCAGGTCCAGCAGCCGCGTCTCGCATCCCGTCAGGGTCGCCAGCGCGTCCGCATTGCGATCGACCGCGACGACGCTGGCGCCTTCCTGTGCGAAGCGTTCCGCCGCCGCCCGGCCGATACCCTGCCCGGCGCCGGTGACGATCGCACGCTTGCCCTTCAACCTGTCCACTCTGCTACTCCTGCTTTGTCTCTCAGCCGGCCTTGACCGACCCGCGTCCGACGATGATCGCGAAGGCCAGCACCACCGCGAAGCTCGCCGCCGACACCAGCACCGCATGGGTGATCCCCGCCAGATCGGATACCAGCCCCATCAGCGCGGTCAGCCCGGCGCCGCCGATGATCGCCATCACGATCAGCGAGGCCCCGATCCGGCGCAGCGGCCCCAGGCCGTCGATGCCGATCGCAAAGATCGTCGGAAACTGGATCGACATGAAGAAGCTGGAGGCGACCAGCGCATACAGCCCGATCGTGCCGCCGATCAGCCCGGCCACCGCCGCCAGCGCCAGCGAAATGCCCGCGAACAGCGCCAGCAGCCGAACCGGCGCCATCCGCGCCATCAACGCCGCACCGGCAAATCGCCCGGCCGCGAACAGCACCAGCGACACGAACAGCGCGTCCGCGCCCGCCCGCTCGCCAAACCCGGCATTCGCCTGGGCATAGCGGATCGTGTAGCTCCACAGCCCGACCTGCGCGCCGACATAGAAGAACTGCGCGACCACCGCGCCGATCAGCCGCGGATGGCGCAGCACATCGGCAAAGCGCCCGCCCTGCGTCGTATCACCGGCCTCGCGCGGCGGGTTCTTCGGAAAGGCGACGAACAGCGCGGCGACTGCGAACGCCAGCACGATGGCGGCAATCCACATATAGGGGCCGACCACCGCCTGCACCTCGCTGCGGTAAAAGGCTTCGCGCGCCGCGGCGTCCATCGTTACCAGCGCCTGTTCGTCATGCTCGATGCCCGACAGGATGAAGAAGCGCCCGATCAGGATGCCGGTGATCGCACCCAGGGGATTGGCCGCCTGTGCCCAGTTCAGCCGCCGCGCCGCGGTCGCCGGATCGCCGAGTTCCGTCATCAGCGGATTGGCCGAGGTTTCCAGAAAGGCGAGGCCCGCGGCGATCACGAACAGCGCGAGCAGGAACAACTGGTACAGGCTGGCCTGCGCCGCCGGGTAGAAGAGCAGCGCGCCCGCCGCATAGAGCATCAGGCCGGTGACGATCGCCGCCTTGTAGCCGAACCGGCGCATCACCATCGATGCGGGCACCGCCAGCAGGAAATAGCCAAAATAGAACACCTGCTGCACGAAGCTGGTGCCGAAGTCGGACAGTGTGAATGCCTTGCGAAACTGCGCGATCAGGATGTCGTTCAGGTTGTTGGCGACACCCCACAGGAAGAACAGGCTGACCGTGATGATCAGCGCCGGCAGATAGCGCTGCCCGCGATACGGCGTGGCGCCCGCCTGCGGCGCATCGGACGCCGCCATGACCGGCATCGCCATCAGCTACGCACTCCCGTCAGGTACGATGCAGATGTCATGAAGGAGCCACGGGATAGATGATGCCGACTATCTCCAACCATGATCGCGCCTCTCCATGATATTTCACTTTTATGCGTGAAAGTTAGCGGGATGTGCGCACCGGCGCAACCCGCCGGCATTCATTCTTCCGCCACATGTCCCAGCAGTCGCGAGATGCGCAGCGTCGCCGCCACCAGCATTTCGCGGGCCATATCCACGCCGACCGCCTGCGATCCGTCGATCAGTTCCAGGAAGGGGATGGTCAGCGCCGCCATCACCTCGCCGCCAAAGCCGAAGACCGGATAGCTGACGTCCGTCACCCCGCGCGCGACCGGGCTTTCCCGCATGTCGCCGCCCTTGGCCCGCACCTCTTCCAGCCGCTTCGACAGCGCCGTCCGGTCTATGTCCGTGCCCCGCGCCGCCTCGATCCGGTCGAGCAACCGCTCCGCTGCGGCCGGTGCCGAAAATGCCAGGATCACCTGTCCCGAACAACTGCGCAGCAGGTCGATCGATGCGCCCAGCCGCAATGCGAAGCCGCGCACGCCGGGATTTTCCTCGCGCGCGATCACCAGCCCCTCGGCATGCTTGGCGACCACCAGGTGGCAGGACTGCTCCGTCGCGCGTGCCAGCGCTTGCATCTCGGGCACCGCCGCCGCGGTCAGTTGCCGGGTCGGCGTCGCACGGTACGCGATGTCGAGGAATTTGTAGGTGATGGTATAGCGGTCGGTCACCGGCGACTTCTGGAGATAGCCGGCCTCCTCCATCACCACCACGATGCGGAACAATTCGCCCAGCGAGCGCCCGAGCGCGCTGGCCATCTCGCTGGCCAGCAATCCTTGTGGATGGTCCGCCAGCAATTCGATGACGAGGAACGCCTTGTCCAGCGCCGGCGCGGCATAGCTGCCCTTGCGTTCCTTTCGCTCCGCCATCGTTGCGCATCCTCCTGCCGTGTCTTTCCTCGGGTAGGCGTTCCGCCGATGCCCCGCAACGACGCTGGTTTGACGGCGCCGGGCCATGTCCATAGTGCCGCCCGGTCAACGGGATGAGGATCGCACATGGCCCAACGCATCTGCTTCGCGCTCGATCTGGTCGACGATGCCGAGCTTATCGCCGCCTATGAGGCCGCGCACGCCCCCGGCGCCGTCTGGCCGGAGGTGGTGGAGGGCATCCGCGCCGCCGGCTACGAGACGATGGAGATCTGGCGCCTCGGTCCCCGCCTGTTCATGGTCGCAGAGGTGTCGGCGGATTGGCCGCGCGCGATCCCCGACCATCTGCGCGCCACCGACGACCGCTGGCAGGCGGCGATGGACCGCTTCCAGCAACGCATAGCCGGATCGCCGGACAAATGGGCCCCGATGACCCGCATCTTCACGCTGGACGGGGCGTGACGCCTCAGCGCCCGGCCTCCGGATCGCCATAGAACAGCCCCCGGCCGTCGGTGCCGACATAGACCCGGCCGGCGCGCCGCGGATCGCCCGAGATGACCCTGTATCGCCCGCCCCAGCGATGCGCATCGTCATCGATGCGTGTCCACGACGTGCCGCGATCGGCCGAGCGCCAGATGCCGCGCACGCCGCCCAGCGTGCCGATCGCGAACAGATGCTCGCGCCCCAGCCCGAACAGTTCGACCGACAGCGCGCCGCTGGCGGGCACGAAACCGGCCCCGCCGTCGCTGCTGTGGAACAGCCGCGTTCCCGCCTGCAACCACAGGTCGCCGCTACGCCCCGGCGTCGCGAGCAGCGCGCTCTGCGCCTCGCGCCCCTGTCGTCCTGCCGGCATCAGGTCCTTGGGCAATCCCCGCCCCGCGACCGGCGCGAAGCTGGCGCCGCCGTCGCGCGATGCCAGCAAACGCCCGCCGTGCGTATCCACGGCCCAGAAGGCGCGCGGATCGACCTTGTCCGCCACCGTCCGCGTCCGGCCGGGCAGGCCGCGCACTGCCTGCCATGACCGGCCGCCGTCGCGCGTCATCTGCGGGATCCGGGTCGAAACCAGCATGGTGGCGCCGTCCGCCGACACGCTGATCGCTGCCTCCCCCATCAGGTCGTCGCGCGCCGGCGGCGACCCTTGCGGCGGCACCCGGACCGGCACCCAGGTCGCCCCGCCATCCTCCGACCGCCCCAACGACGCATCGCGGGCCCGGTCGACATACAGGCTGCCACTCCGCACGATCACATTCGGCGCCCGCCCGGCATAATCCAGCGTGTTGGTGTTCGACAGATAGGGGTTGATGAAGCTGGGTTCGGGCGAGCGGGCCAGGTCGCGGTGGACGAACCCGGCCAGGTCGCCGAACCCCGACACCAGCGGTGCGCCGCCATTGGGCGAGATCAGCGTGATGATCGCGGTCTGCTCGATCCCGCGCACCCACGGTGCCCAGTCGATCGCCCCCTTCCCGCTCATCCCCGCCGTCGCATAGACCGTCGCCCCGGTCGTATAGGCGACATGCCCCGCATCGAACGGATCGATCGCCAGGCCAGAGATCCAGTGCCCGAAATCGGCCCCCTTCCCTTCATGCAACAGGAAGGGCGAGGCAGACACGTCACGCCGGCTGCGCGCGCCCATATCCTCCCAATGCGCCCCATCGTCGCGCGTCACCCACAGCGAGTCTCCCGCCCCGCGCCGGTCGATCGTCGACACCGCGGCAGTGCCGGGCGCCGACCGGGCCACCGCGACGCCCAGGAAGCCGCCCTCGGCGCCGCTAGCGCGCCAGTCCGGCGGCGTGACGTCACGTCCGCGACCGTCACGGCCATAGCGCCATACCGCGCCTGTCTTGGCGTCGCTCGGCCCGATGCCATCGGAATATCCGACCCACAGCACGCCGCGGCTGTCCACCACACCCTTGGCCGCGAACAAGGGCGGTGCGTCGGCCGCCGTCCAGCTTTCCCCACCGTCGTCGGACCGCCACAAGGCGCCGGCGCCCGTCTGTGCCACGCCGGCCCAAATCCGCTGCGATCGCTCGCCGGGCTGCGCGCCCGTCGGATCAATCGCCACGAAGGAGACGCCGCCATGCCCCTCGCGGCCTTTGGGCAGACCAAGACCCTTGACCGGGAAGCCCGGCACCCGGCGCCAGCGCGCGCCCGCATCGTCGCTGCGCCACAAGCCGTCATGCCGCGACCCGAAGAACAAGGTGCGCGGATCGCCCGGGTCCACCGCCAGCCGCTCGCCCAGGCCGCGGCCGGGCTCGTTCCCGCCCATCGCGAACGGCACCGGCACCACCCGCCAGGTCGCACCGCGGTCCGCGGAGCGCAGAATGGCGGCCGGCTCACGCGCGTTCATGCCAGCGGCCATATAGACGACGTTCGGATCGCGCGGGTCGGGGGCGATGCTCTCGATCCCCATATGGCTCGACACCGCATTGTCGTCCTGCAACGGCACCCAATGCCGGTCCTTCGCGTCCCAGCGATACGCACCGCCCATGTCGGTGCGCAGATAGGCCAGGCCGCGCTCGGCGGGGCTGAAGACGATGTTGGGTGCGTAGCCTCCCGCCCCCACGGTGACGTTGCTCCACCGATATGGCGTCGCCGCCGGCGGTTCGGCCAGCACGCCGGGCGCCGTACCGACAAGCGCCAGCGCGAGCAGGCACGACAGGCGTGATCGAAGCTGCATGGTGATCCCCGTTTACCTCTGAGGCGTGTTTTCCGGCTCCAGCGTCGCCAGCACGACATCGTTGCTGCGCATCTTTACCCGCAGCACATGGCGACCGTCGCGCCCGACCTGCACCGTCCGCTGCAACTCCGGCGTATCGCTGGTCAGCGCCTGCAACTCGGCGATCTGCGCGGCGGTCAGCGACCGGGGCGACCCCATCTGCAGATAGCGGGAATGCGCGTCATTCGCCTGATAGCCGGTCCGCCGTACCGCCAGCCGGTAGCGTCCCGGCGTCAGGTGCGACAACCGGATCTCCGCATCGGCCGAGGGCGTGGCGGGCAGCAGCTTGGTGAAGAACGGTCGGTTGCTGATCGTCTGCGCCGGTTGCTGCCAGTTCCACAGCAGCACGCCCGTCCGTCCCTTGTCGGTCGTCGCCAATACCTGATCGTCCGCGCTCGGCACCTCGCGGCCGTGCAGCATGTGGAGATATTTGTACGCGAACCATGCCGGCTTGCGGATGCCCTCGCGGTTCATCAGGCCGAAGCCGCCGTGGAAGGGGGTCGGCGGCGGCCCCGCTTCCTCGAACAGGTCGCTATAGGTCCAATAGCTCATGCCCTGCGCATAGGAGCGCGTCGCGCGCAGCTTGGTCAGGATATAGGGCGCGCTGATATAGCTGTCGTGCACCGGGTCGCGCGGATTGTAGCTTGCGCTCCACTCGGTGAAATAGAGCGGGAGCTTCGGAAATCTGGACGCCGCGATCTGTTCGCGTACCCGCCGTACGTCGCCCACCACCGCATCCGGGTTGGTCGACAGCTTGTTGTCGTCCTCGCCCTTCTCGTCGAGAAAACCGCCGTCCACGCCGTAGGTATGGGTGGTGACGAAATCGATCGGGATGTTCCTGGCCGCGGCATGGTCCAGCAGGTCCGGCACCCAGGCGGCGCCCGCCGTCGCCGGTCCACCGACCCTGAGCGCAGGGTCGATCGCCTTGATCGTCCGCGCGCTGGTTTCATACAGCTCCAGATAGGCCGCCTTGTCGGCCTTCTCCCAGAAGCCCGCGAGATTGGGCTCGTTCCACACCTCGAAGAACCAGCCGCGCACCGCCTCCGCACCGTAGCGGTCGCGCAGGTGCCGCACAAAGGCATCGACCAGCCTGCCCCATTCGTCGATCCGCGGATGCGACGTGTTGCCCTTCCAGTAGAAGATCGTCTGCGGCGATGTCTTCAACAGGCCGGGGGTGAAGCCCAGTTCCACGAACGGCTTGATCCCCCGCGCCAGCAGCGCATCGTACAACTGGTCGATCTTCGTCCAGTCATAGACGATTTTCCCGTCGCGGTTCTGCACCGTGCCCAGCGCATCGGTGAAGATGTCGTGGAACCGGACGTAGCGGAACCCCAGTTCCTTCACCGCCGTGTCGAGTTGCGCGAGGCTGTCCGGCCGGATCAGCGTGCCCGGATAATCGGACCCGACCGACAGATCGAACGAGCGGTCCAGCGGTTCGCCCGCCCGTGCCAGATCGATGTCGATGGTGCGAACCGGCGCCTGTGCCTCGGCTGCGTCGCCCGCTCCGCTCGCGATCGTCATCGTGGCCAACAGGGTGGCCAGGGTTCGGCCGATCATGGAAAGTGGCTGGCTGGTCATGATGGCCCCGGATGATAGGTGGCAGGGCCGGCACCGCCGGCCCTGCGCGTTCGTCAATAGGTGAAGCGCGCCGTGATGCTGACGCGCCGGTCGTTCAATACCGCGGATTGCGGACGGCTGGCGATGCCGTAATAGGTGCGGTTCTCGGTATTGGTCAGGTTGATCCCGTCCACCGTCAAGCCGAAATTGGGCGTGACCGTGTAGGTGATCGATGCGTCCACCTGGCCGCGCGCATCGTTGAAGATCGGCAGGTTGCCGCTGCCGTTCCCGCGCGTGGTGACCACATATTTCGAGCGCCAGTTATAGGCGACGCGCGCCGACAACGGTCCCTTGTCGTAGATGCCGACCAGATTGTAGCTGTACTTGGACAACTGCTCCAACGGCACCGTCAACTGCGCGCCGGTCGTGTCCTGCGCATCCGGGCTCGGGGCCTTGCTGTCGACATAGGTGAAGTTGGCCTGCACGCCGAAGCCCGACAGCACCCCCGGCAGGAAGTCGAAGAAGGTGTTGCCGCCCACTTCGAAGCCCTTGATCTTGCCGTTGTCGCCGTTCAGCGGCCGCGTGACGTCGACGGTGAACGGACCGTTGCCGAAGTTGAAGGTCTCGGTCGAGGTAATGTTGGCGATGAAGCCGTCCACCTTCTTGTAGAACACCGCACCATATACCGAACCCGTACGCGCGAAATAATATTCCAGCGACGCGTCGAGCTGGTCCGCGGTCAGCGGCCGCAGGTTCGCATTGCCGGTCGTCGCCGTACGCAGGCCACCGCCCGGATTGTTCTCGACGATGTTGATGTTCGGGTTGAGCGCGGTGAAGTCCGGCCGCGTCAGCGCCTTGGACGCCGCCAGACGCAGTTGCAGCTGCGGCGTGAAGCGGAAGCGCAGGTTCAGGCTGGGCAGCGCCTTTGTATAATCGGAATCCGCCCCGAGCGGCACGAAGCTGATCGGGCCGTTGCCGAAGATGGGCAGCCCGGTCGCGGGATCGACCCCGGTCTGCGCCTGCGGCGTTTGTGCGGAGAAGCCTGCGGTGCTCACCTTGGTCTTGACGACGCGCACACCGACATTGCCGTCGATCGGAATGGACAGGTCGTCCGCACCGAATTTGACGAGGCCGTAGGCAGTGTAGGTGTTCTCGCCCTGCGTGTTGCGGTCGTTGGGCGCATAGGTGACGCCGTTGAGCAAAGCCTGCCGCTGCTCCGCCCCGACGAAGGGCGCCAGCGCGTTGCGGGTCGCGTCATAGTCCAGAACGATGTTGCGGTTGAAGGCGATCACGCCCTCGGGAATGCCGCGATAGCCGCGATACAGGTCGCCGCCGAAGATGCGCGGCTCCAGCAGCGCATAGGGCGTCTCGGTCAGCCCGTAATAGGCATAGATGCTGTTGTCGCTCACCGCCGACCGGTCGGTGTAGCGCACGCCCGCCGCGATCGACTTGAGGAAGCCGGTGTCGAACTCGTAATTGACGTCGAGCCGCCCGGTATACTGCTTGCCGACCGACCGGCTGACATTGTCCAGATAGCCGCCCGGCACCGCATAGTTCGCCGGGTTCAGCAACAGGCCGTCGCCATTGGTGGGGTCGTTGTCGGGGGTGATGATCATCGTCGGCACGCCGCTGCCGACCTGCTGGAACAGCCGCTCCGCATTGGAATTGAGGATGACGATCGAGCGCTGTCCGTCGGTCGTGCCCCGGATATACTGGAAGTCGCCGTTGATCGTCAGGCGGTCGGTCGGCGTCCAGCGGGCGTTCAGCGAATAGTCGCTGGTCACCGACTTGCGCCGCTCCAGGCTGGTGTTCGAATTGATCGGCACGTTGACGAAGGTGCCGCTGCGGAAATTGCCGTCCGCATCATAGGTGAAGGGCGCGGTGAAATCCGGCGTGATCGGCGTATCGCCGGTAAAGGCGAAGAAGCTGTAGTCGCCATACTGGAACTTGTAGTCCGACCGCACATATTCGCCGGTCAGCAACAGCGTGTCGGTCGGCTTCCATTGCAGGGCCACGTCCACGCCGATGCGCCGCCGGTCGCCCAGATACTGGCCGATGCCCACGCCGTGCGGCAGGAACGTCTCCTGCCCCGTCCGCCCCAGTCCGGCCAGCGTCGCTGCACCCACGTCGGTCGCCGGGTCCAGGCGGAAGAAGGGCTGGCTCGAAATCTGGTCCTGCCGGAACGCCGTCTTCTGATAGGCCAGGTCGACCAGCAGGCCGATCTCGCCGATGCCCGTGTTCCAGCGGTTGGAGATGAGCAGGTTGGCCTGCGGCGTCGTGGTGTCGCGCAGGTCGTAATAGTTGGCGGTCGCGCTCGCCGACATCTTCAGCCCGTTGAAGTCGAAGGGCTTGCGCGTCCTGAGGTTGATCAGGCCGCCGATGCCGCCCTCGATCAGGTCGGCCGAAGGGTTCTTGTAGACGTCGATCCCGGCGAGCAGTTCGGAGGGCACATCCTCCAGGCTCAGCGTGCGCCCGCCGCTGGCGGTGAACACGTCGCGCCCGTTCACCTCGGTCCGCACCTGGCTCAGGCCGCGGATCGCCACCGAGCTGCCTTCGCCGAAGCTGCGCTGGATCTGCACGCCGGTGATGCGCTGCAGCGCCTCCGCCACGTTGCGGTCGGGCAGCTTGCCGATGTCCTCCGCCACGATCGAATCGACGATCTGCGACGCGTTGCGCTTGATGCCCTGCGCGGTCGACAGGCTGGCGCGCACGCCGGTCACCACGATGTCCGCTGCCTCGGTATCGGTGGCCGCACCGCTGCCCTGCGGGCTCGCCGTTCCGGCATCGCCGCTGGGGGGTACGGTACCGCTCTGCTCGGCAGGGGTCTGGCTATTGTCGGATGATTGCGCCGCCGCCGGTACGGTCCATGCCATCAACAATGCGGCCATCGAAGCGGTCGAGTACAAGCGCATCCGATCATTCCGGCGCGCGGGTTCGCAGGCGTCCATCGAGTATCCCTCCTAAAACCTTGCAGCACTTCTCTGTGAGAGCGCTAACGCGAGGCCTGCATAGCGGCAGATAAGGTGTTGAGGAATAGCCACTATGAAGATAAAATTTGATTTCGTCGGTGATCGGCGTCACTTTGTCGGTCACCGCAAAGGGAACGATACCACGCGGTTCGGGGAGAGCGATGACACAGCCGCTAGGGTATCAGGTGCCGACGCCGGGCAGGATGAAGCCGGCTCTGCGTGCATCGAATGTCACCCTTCCATTGGCCCCTATGTCCGACATTATCCGGCCGGTCGCGCAGCGGTCGGTCAAAGCAGTTTTCCGGCGGCTGGCGAATCAGAACTCCGCCGATGCCCACGCCCTTCCGACATGCGAGTTACCGGCATGACCCTGCCCATCCTGTCCCGTCGCACCCTGATCGGCGGCGCCGCCGCCCTGTCCGCGATGCCCGCCGCGGCGCAGACCGGCCCCGGAGACGAGATCGTCGAGCTCTGGCCCGGGCCGCCGCCCGGCGACACCGGTGCGCGCATCGTGCGCAAGGTCGCGGATCAATCGCGCGGGGCCGCCACGCCCGATCGCTGGGTGACGGGTATCGCCCGCCCCGTCCTCGTCGTCCGCCGCCCGGCGCGCCCCAATGGCGCGGCGGTGCTGCTGTGTCCCGGCGGCGGCTATGGCTTCCTGTCCTACGACAATGAAGGCACGTCGCAGGCGGCGTGGCTGAACGCGCGGGGGGTGACCGCCTTTATCCTGCTTTACCGCCTGCCGAACGAAGGCTGGGCAAGCCGCGCGCTTGTCCCGCTTCAGGATGCGCAGCGGGCGATGCGTGTCATTCGCGCGCGCGCTGCGGGCTTCGGCATTGCGGCGAACCGCGTCGCGGTGCTGGGCTTCTCCGCCGGCGGGCATCTGGCCGGCTCTCTCGCCACCCGCCACGCACTTGCCACCTATGCGCCGGTCGACGCCGCCGACCGGCTCAGCGCGCGGCCCGATCTCGCCGGCCTCGTCTATCCGGTCGTCAGCTTCTCCGCCCCCTTCACCCATGCCGGCTCGCGCGACATGCTGCTCGGCCCTGAACAGACGCCCGCCCAGCGCCGCGACTGGTCGATCGAAACGCGCGTCGATGCGGCCACCCCGCCGATCCTGCTGGTCCATGCCAGCGATGACGGGCTGGTGCCGCCCGACAACAGCATCGCCCTGTATCAGGCGGTGCGCGCCGCCGGCCGTCCGGCTGCGCTGCACATCTTCGAGGATGGCGGACACGGCTTCGGGGTGCGCCTGCCCGCGACGCGCTCGGCCAGCGCATGGCCGTCGCTCTTTGCCACCTTTGCCGCGGGTCAGGGCACTTTTCCGGCATGATACGCGCCGCGATTGCCCTGCTGGCCGCCCTGTCGGCGGCCCCTGCCGCCGCGCAAGGCTATCAAAGCTCGCCCGAACGCCGCATCGTGGCGGAACGCGACTGGGGCCAGTGGCTCGGCCCGTTTCGCGCCAGGCTGGTCCCCAGCCTGATGCAGGATTTCGGCGAACGCTATCTCTACGCGCCCGCCAATGCGGCACTGGCAGCCCCGAAACGCGGGGAGCGCCGCGTCGTCTTCCTCGGCGACTCGATCACCGACAAGTGGAACCTCGCCGCCAGCTTTCCGGGCCGGTCCTATGTCAATCGCGGCATCGGCAGCCAGGTCACCGCGCAGATGCTGCTGCGTTTCCATCAGGACGTGGTCGGGCTGAAGCCTGCGGCCGTCGTGATCCTCGCCGGCATCAACGACATTCAGGGATTTCTGCAACAGGAAACGCCCGAACAGATCGAGGCGAACTGGGAGGCGATGGCCGATCTCGCCGACGCGCACGGGATCGCCGTCGTCTTCGCCTCGCTGCTGCCGGTCAACGATTATACGCCCGCCGCCCGCGACGTGGTGAAGGAGCGCAAGCCCGCGACCATCGTCGCGCTGAACCGCTGGCTGCGCGCCTTTTGCGCCCGTCGCGGCTATGCCTATGCCGACTACCACACCGCGCTCGTCGACCGCGCCGGCCTGATGGCGCGCCCCTATACCCGGGACGGCGTTCACCCGCTCGACAATGCCTATGCGCGCATGGCACCGATCGCCGAGGCCGCGATCGAACAGGCGCTGGGCCTTGCCCATCACAGGAGACGATAGGATGCGACGCACTCGCTTAATCGGGGCCGGCCTGGCCCTGCTGTCCAGCGCCGCCCTGTCGGCGCAGACCAACGTGCCCGGCGATCCGCATGCCGGCGATCCCGTTGGCATCGTCGCCGATCCCTGCCCCGTTCATCCGCACCCCGAAGGGGATGGATGGCAGATGTGGAACCTCCACATGCTCACCCGCGATTTCGGCCAGCTCTGTCGCTACGCCGCCGCCAATGCCGCGCTGAAGACCCGGCCGCGCGTCGTCTTCATGGGCGATTCCATTACCGACAACTGGATCAACGCCGATCCCTCGATGTTCGAGGATGGCCGCGTCGATCGCGGGATCAGCGGGCAGACCACGCCGCAGATGCTGGTCCGCTTCCGCCAGGACGTCCTCGCCCTGCGCCCCGCCGCCGTCCATATCATGGCCGGCACCAACGACATCGCCGGCAACACGGGGGCCGCGACGATGGAGACGGTGCAGGGCAACATCGCCAGCATGGCGCAGCTCGCCCGTGCCAACGGCATCAAGGTCATCCTGGCCTCGATCCCGCCCGCCGCCGCCTTTCCGTGGGCAAAGGACAAGCGGCCGGTGTCGCAGATCGCGGCGATGAACCGCTGGCTGCGGGATTATGCCCGTGCCAACGGCCACACCTATGTCGATTACCACACCGCGCTCGCCACGCCCGACGGCGCGATGAAGCCCGGCCTCGCGACCGATGGCGTCCACCCGACGCCGGCGGGCTATGCGGTCATGCGCCCGCTGGCGCTGGCTGCCATCACCAAGACCCTGGGAGCCTCCAAGTGATCGATCTCCACCGCCGCGGCTTTCTCGCCGGCTCCGCCGCCCTGGGGCTCGCGACCGCCGCCCGCGCCGCCAGCCCGATGGGCACCGCCAGGGGGCCGGTACAGGCGACCTGGCCCTCGCTCGTCCAGAATTATCGCTATCCGGACTGGTTCCGCGACGCCAAGCTCGGCCTCTGGTCGCATTGGGGGCCGCAGTCGGTGCCGGAGCAGGGCGACTGGTATGGCCGCTTCATGTATATGCAGGGCCACCCAATGTACGAGCATCACCTGAAGACCTATGGCCACCCCTCGGTCACGGGCATGAAGGATCTGCAGCATCGCTGGAAGGGGGAGCGCTGGGACCCGGATGCGCTGATCCAGCGCTATGTGCGCGCCGGCGCCAAATATTTCGTCGCGCTTGCCTGCCATCACGACAATCTCGACTGTTACGACAGCCGCTATCACGCCTGGAACTCGACGCGCGTCGGCCCCAAGCGGGACGTGGTCGGCATCTGGGAGAAGGCGGCGCGCAAGGCGGGCCTGCGCTTCGGCGTGTCCAATCACGCCGCGCATGCCTGGCACTGGTACCAGACCGCCTATGGCTATGATCCCGTCGGCCCCAGAAAGGGCGAGCGTTATGACGCGTTCCGCCTCCGCAAGGGCGATGGCCGTGGCCAGTGGTGGGAGGGCCTCGACCCGCAGGAACTCTATACCGGCGGCCACGCCGTGCTGCCCGACGGCATCGACAGCATCGAGGCGATGAACAAGTGGCACGATGCGAATAACGGCCAGTGGATCGAAACCGGGCCGAAAGACGATCCCGCCTATGTCACCCGCTGGCTGCTCCGCCAGACCGACCTGATCGAGAAGTACAAGCCCGATCTCTGCTATTTCGACGATTACGGCCTGCCCTTCGGTCCCGTCGGGCTGGAGTCCGCGGCGGACTATTACAACCGCTCGATCGAATGGCACGGCAAGATCGATGTCGTGCTGACCGCCAAGCAGCTTCAGCCGCACCAGCGTTTCGGTCTGGTCCAGGATGTCGAGCGCGGCTTTGCCGACCGGCTGTGGGACGAGCCGTGGCAGACCGATACCTGCATCGGCGACTGGTTCTACAATGTCGCGCGCCTCAACGACCGGTCGTACAAGACCGCCGAACAGGTGATGCAGCGGCTGGCGGACGTGGTGTCCAAGAACGGCAACCTGCTGCTCTCCATTCCGCAGCCCGGCGACGGCTCGATCGATGCGGAGGAGGAAAAGATCCTCGACGGCATGGCGGGCTGGATCGCGGTGCATGGGCAAGCGATCTTCGGCTCGCGTCCCTGGCGCATCTATGGCGAGGGCCCGACGCAACTCGCCACCGGCATGCAGAATGAGGGCGCGGCCAAGCCGTTTACGCCGCAGGACATCCGCTTCACCACCAACAAGGGCGCTCTCTACGCCCTGTTCCTTGCGCCCCCGACCGGTCCGATCACGATCAAGTCGCTGGGTACCGCACGCGAGGGCGCGATCGAGCGCGTGACCCTGCTCGGCGGCGGCCCCGTGCGTCACCGCCGCGACGCCGCCGGCCTTCATCTCGACTGGCCCCGCGCTCAGGCCCCCGCCTTCGTACCCGCCATCCGTATCGACGGCCGCGGACTCGTCTGAACCCCATCATCCATCAGGAAATCCCACCGATGTCTCTTCTCCGACACCTTCTCGCCACCGGCACCGCGCTCGCCGCGCTGGCCGCCACTCCCGCCCTCGCCGCGCCCCTCTCCACCGTCGACCGCAACGGCGCACAGGTCGCGATCGAGCCCTACGCCCCCAACATCGTCCGCGTCACGATCGCGCTCGACCGCACCCTCGCCGACGCCGCCCCCGGACCCGGTCCCAACGCCCCTGCCGACGCCACCGGCTGGGCCCACCGCACCGACCAGTCCGGCGACATCTTCGCCTCCTCCGC